>JAGQWV010000227.1 GCA_020437045.1 Saprospiraceae bacterium
CTGATCCCATTTATTGGACCAGCTTAATTATTAACAAATGGTTAAAAGGTTATAAGGATGCCACCTGTAAAAAGTAAAATTAAATTTGTTTGATTTTTCTGACCGGATATGACACCTCAACTCCAGCGGCACCTAAAGCTTTTTTGATTTCACGGTAAGATTGAAAATATACATCCCAGTAATTTTCCGGAGTACTATACGGTCTCACTGCCAATAACACATTATTTTCCGCGAACTTTTCAATTTCGATCGTAGGTTCATCCTCTAGCTTTTTTTCAACTTTTGCAAGAGCATCAGCGATAATTTTTCTGATTTTCTCAAAATCCTCTTCATAAGGCATCGCTACATTTAAATCAACCCTCAATTTTCCTTTTGCCGAAAGATTGGTCATTATCCCGCTGGTAGCAATGCCATTGGGGATAATTATCTTTTTATGATCAAGACTGGTCAAGACCGTATTGAACACCTGGATCTCATCAACATGACCAATTTGCCCCTGAAGATTTACCAGATCTCCAACCCGGTAGGGCTTAAACAGAAGAATCATTACCCCCGAAGCAAAATGCCCCAGAGTGCCCTGCAGCGCCATACCAATCGCCAGTCCGGCTCCTGCCAGTAATGCCGCAAAAGCTGTCACTTCAATGCCGATGACGCCAGCCGCAGATAGCACCACTAATACTTTAAGAAGTACGCCAACAAGCGTTTTTAAAAAGGGCTTTAGATCTCCATCAAAATGTCGTCGATCCATTTCACGGTTCAAGATCCGGGTAACCCATCCAACAATCCAAAAGCCAATAATCAGGACCAATATAGCCCCTACAATCTGGGGTGCCCACTGCAATAATGAATTCGTCAGAGATTGCAAACTTTCAAAAAAATTGATTTTCATATTCGTTTATTTGATTCGTTAACTATTCAAAGATGCTTGTCCCTTAAACTCAAATGCTTATCCAGTAGTGAGATGGATATAACTGATGACGATGCTCCTTTCAAAAACCACATTTATCTCCGTATAATTTTAGCAAAATAAAAACATTGATGGCCTCTGAAAAACAATAGACCCTATCATAATCCCATTCTGAGGTGATATTACAACCAGATGATGCTTGCTCAGCAGACTCCAAAACATCATGGTGAGTCAAAAAGCTCCACGGAGTCTATTGCAGTCACCTTATCTGCTCCAACAGAGATTGATTACATCCTCAGTTATACAACATAGGAATAATCATCTATTATTTGATATCCGGAGAAAATGATTTAGATCAACAACAAGCCATTCAGGAATAATTTGCTGGTAAGACTTCTGTCATACTTCCTCTGGCAATTGATTCGGTAAATTCATTGTTTCTTTACAAATGATTTATTTTAGATTTACTGCGTGACAATCCGCCACTAAAACAGCAGCACTATTCCAACCTCAAAAATCCATTTATGCGAATGCTCATTACCCTCAATTGTTAATCACTTTGTCGCTTATTCAATTCATTGATTTTATACTGCATTAATAAAGCGATGCTTTCAGCCCGATTTTTGGCATCCTCACTACGTGCTCCTAAAAACAACTCATCTACAGAATTTTTGAAATAGCGCAACCAAATTTTAAAATGTATTTCTTCAAGGGCTATTTTTGTGTGCAACACCAAGTGTTTATCCATAACATTACGTCTATAGGAACCGGTCATAAAAAGCAAGCTATGCCAAAATTCCACTAAATGAGGAAAGTGTTCTTCCAGATCAATCTTGGCAACATCCAAAAAGATTGGTCTCATTATCGAATCGGCCAGCAACTTATCATAAAATTTCCTTACTAATTGATCAAGATCTTCCCTATTTTCAATGTCTCTTTTCATGCTGCCTTTTTTATAATTTTAATGAATATCTCATGTTTTCCGGATCAGGTTATGACCATAAAGTTCTAAAGATCCTTTATAAAATTTCAATTCAATATATTGTGCGAATGCCTTCAATGCTCAATCTATTTATTTTGCTGCTCTTTCTTACGACTGGTTGTAAAAAAGAGGTCGCTCCTGTACAGACACCGGAGGAAGAGCGACATACCTTTGAGCTAGCTGAAGATCTGGAGATTCAATTAGTCGCCCATGAGCCTATGGTCCAGGAGCCCGTGTTTATGTCGTTTGATGAGAATGGCCGACTGTGGGTAGTGGAAATGCGAGGGTTCATGCCCAATGTAGAGGGAATAGGTGAAGACGACCCTGTAGGAAGGATCTCCGTACTTATTGATAAAAATATGGATGGGGTCATGGACACTTCTGTCATCTTTATGGATAGTCTTGTTTTACCTCGTTCCCTGGCCTTGGTAGAAGGAGGCGTTTTAGTAGCAGAAAGAAAGCCACTTTGGTTTGTTGAAGACCGGGATGGTGACCTACATGCTGATCACAAGACTCTGATTGATTCATCTTATGGGGGAACGGGTATGCCAGAACACAGCCCCAACGGTCTTTTGAGAGGGTTGGACAATTGGTACTATAATGCAAAATCGACAAACCGTTATCGACTCGTAAGTGGAAAGTGGATCATCGATAAGACAGAATTCCGGGGTCAATGGGGCATCAGTCAGGATAATCTGGGCCGGTTGTACTATAATTATAATTGGTCGCAATTACATGCCGATCTGGTCCCACCAAATTATCTTTCCCGAAATAAAAATCACCTGTCCACCAGTGGTATCGATCATGGATTGACCATTGATCGAAAGATCTTTCCCGCCAGACCAAATCCGGCTACCAACCGGGGATATATTGATGGCACGTTAGACAACGAGGGGAGGTTACTGGAATTTACATCAGCCTCCGCACCCTTTGTCTACCGGGGCACAGCGCTTCCGCACTTGATTAATAATGTTTTTGTGGCTGAACCCGCAGGAAATCTAATAAAAAGAAATGTAGTTGATGATCGGGACCTGATCCTTAGCGCTGCCAGTCCTTATCCGGATCGTGATTTTCTCGCTTCAACAGACGAGCGTTTTCGACCGGTATTCTTTACTTCTGGTCCGGATGGTTGCCTCTATTTTGCCGATATGTATCATGGCATCATCGAGCACGGTCCCTACATGACCCCTTATTTGAAAGAGCAAACCATTGAACGGGGATTGGATAAACACATCCATTTTGGCAGAATCTGGCGCCTCATTCCAAAAGGATTTCAACAACCTGCTTTAGAAATAAACGATCATACAAACACTGCATCTTTAATTGCCTTATTGGAGCATCCTAATGGTTGGTACCGGGATATGGCCCAACGTCTGATTATTGAGCGTCATGATCCACTGAGTGATTCATTATTATCAACATTTATTTCTACTTCGGATAATCATTTAGCCAAAATTCATGCACTTTATTGTTTGGAAGGCCTAAATCAATTGAATGCAGATGATCTGATTAATTTACTTAACGATGATCATGCAGCGGTAAAAGCCGTTGTTCTTCGTCTATTAGAAAATGACGCAGGTAAAAATGAAAGCCTCTCCAATAAACTCTATGAAACTTTCTTAGGCGAAATAGGTACCAATAAATATCTCGATCTGCAAATTGCGCTCAGTGCTCAGGTACTACCCTTGCCGCAAAAAATTGAAACTTTAAATCGCATTTTTGAAAAATACGGTCAAATAAATTTATTCCGGGATGCCATTATGAGCAGCCTTGAAAATAGTGAATTTAGCTTTCTGGAAAGGTTGGAGCAGTCAGAAGAGACCGGGTCACGTGAAGCACAGGAAGTCATGATCGAAATGCTGGCCACAGCCATTGCCAAAAAAGGTGATGCAGGGGAAATATCGAACCTTCTGGATAAAATCGAATTGCACAACAACGCATTGAGTGAACATCAGCAAGCCATTTTGAGGGGATTGTCACTCGGGAAAATTGCCGGTCGCGACCCTATTAAACTGAACCATCCGCCGAAGATTATCAACCAAATCGAACAACTGGATAAAGGAATGAAAGCCCGATTGGAAAAGATCATAAGTATGACCGCATGGCCGGGCTATTATCCCGATACTTCCTCTATTGCAAAGGCTCAAGATCTCACCGCTGAAGAATTAGCATTATTTAATCTAGGCAGACAGCATTTTACGACCTCCTGTGCAGGTTGTCATGGTAGTGAGGGAGAAGGATTAAACCGATTTGCTCCCCCCCTGGTTGGATCAGAATGGGTGCTTGGAGATGAAAGAAGGTTGACACTTCTGGTACTTCATGGCGTCGAAGGACCGATAGAGGTGGAGGGCAAAATCTACGGTGCTCCCGATATATTGCCGGTGATGCCATCACATTCGATCCTTGATGACCAGGTGATTGCTTCAATACTAACGTATATTCGCTGTGAGTGGGGACACAATGCCAAGCCTGTTTCTCCCCGAACGGTATCCCGGTTGAGACACACCACGCAAGGAAGAGTACAGCCATGGAAAATTGATGACCTTAATAACCATGTTGAAAATTTGCAGGAATAACAATTAGAAACCGAAATCAATTATTTGAATCTTAATAAAAAAAATATGGATTTACCTGGAATTAAATTATTTGATCTGACGGGAAGGGTGGCGATTATTACCGGAGGGAGCAAAGGTCTGGGACTGGCCATGGCTGCGGGATTAGCATCTGCCGGATGTACCACGGTAATCGTGAACAGAAATCAGGAAGAAGGTGAAATGGCAGCAAAAGAATTAAATGAAAATTATGCCCCTGAGTCGATCTTCATAGCCGCTGATGTTACCAATGAAATTCAAATCAACACCGTCGTTGACCAAGTGATTGCCAAATTCAATCGAATTGATATCTTAATAAATAGTGCAGGAATAAATATTCGCGGAGCTATAGATGAACTTACCTACGACGATTTTCAGAAGGTAATGCGAGTCAATGTTGATGGCACCTGGTTAATCTCTAAGGCTGTCGTCCCCCATATGAAAAAAAATAAATCCGGGAAAATCATCAATATTGCCAGTACCCTCGGTTTGGTAGGGCTGGCGAATCGTACTCCCTATACTTCCAGTAAAGGAGCAGTTGTACAGATGACCCGGGCATTGGGTCTGGAATTAGCGCAGTATAATATTAATGTCAATGGAATCTGTCCAGGTCCCTTCCTTACCGAAATGAATATTCCCATCGCCGAATCACCAGAAGCAAAAAGCTTCATTGTTGGAGCAACTGCGATGGGAAGATGGGGAGAACTGAAAGAAATTCAAGGTGCTGCTTTATTCCTTGCAAGTGACGCATCGTCTTATATGGTTGGTTCAATGGTGACGGTCGATGCCGGATGGGTGGCTAAGTAATACTCTCCGGTCAATCAACAGTACTATAACTGGAAGCGAATTAAACAAGCAGATCGTTATACAAACAATTAATTTGAGGTAACGTTTTCTTCTTGTCAATCGACAGAAAAGTATTGATTAAGATAGCCCATCCATTTATTATTAGTAACATTAGTTTATGTAACGGGATTGGTAAAATACTTTTCTGATCAGGTGATTCTTTTTATGTCTACACCTAGTAAATAGTGAAAAATTCCATCTCCTTCCGCTTTCTTTTTGTCCTGCTTCTGTTTTCTTCCTGCCGAAAGGAGCAGCCCATTGATCCTCCGGCTTCACCGGATTCGGAAGAAGTTATTGAAAGCATTGTGTTTAACGTTATTCTCCCCTCCTATCTGGCCGTAAAAAATAAGGCCATAGAGCTGGAGGAAGCAGCCACCCTTTTCAGAGAAAATCCGGGAAACTCTACGTGGGTTGGTTTACAAAAGACATGGAGTGCTGCCCATATCTCCTGGCAACATACGGAAGGGTTTGCTTTTGGGCCGGTACAGGATGAGGCTCTCCGCCTCACTATTGATTCCTGGCCAATTGATGTCCAAATGATTAACCAAATTATATTAGGCAGTGAAGACCTTAGCATCGAAGCATTGGCATCTAAACCGGGAAGTGTTAAAGGATTCCACGCTATGGAGTATCTGCTTTGGGGCTTGTCAGGACATAAATCAATTGAGGATTTTTCAGAACGGGAGCTGGAATATCTCTCTAATCTTGCCATACTTGTAAAAAATGATGTGAGTAATTTATATGATGCCTGGACACCCTCCGCAGGAAATTATGCCGGCACCATTGTGGAAAATACCAACACTGATTTACCAGATAATCAAGCGGTTTTACTACGTATAGTTGATGCACTAAAAAGCGCCGCTGGGGATCTTGGAGACAGAAAAATTGGAAACCCTTTTCTACAAGAAGATACATTGAAGTTAGAATCTCGAATGAGTGCCAATAGCAAAGCTGATTTTATTGCTAATCTGGAAAGTATCGAAAATATTTATCTGGGACAATACTTCGGGGAAGAATACGGACAGGGAATTTCCACCCTGGTAGTATCTCAAAATGCGCCTCTAAATACCAGCATTAAACGTTTAATTGAACAAACTAAAAGCGATATAGAATTCCTGCCGTTTGATTTTAGCAAAGCTATTCTTGAACTTCCTTATAATATCAGTTCCATTCAAGAACAGGTAAAAAAATTAGAAGGACTCCTAGCCGTTGAGGTCCGCACGATCATTAATAACCTGGAGTAATTACTTAATTAAATACCATACAGCTCAGGGCGAATAAGGTTATTTAGCATGACTGGCTTTACAGCACCTTTATTTGTTCGAAAGATTATGCTAAAGGATCTCACGACAAAGGCCAGATACAAAGAGAAGAAGTGGTATATGGTGATTCTGCGGCCCGGACATGCCAACCGCATGATGAATGCTAGAAATCCGGGAATGGCGTCCTAGCAAAGCATTATTGACTTCGAAGCACATTTCCCATTAGATAATCTGGGCTCAATGACCTCGAACATCTCGGTTGCGATTAGGTATCAGCAATACTTAATATTAGTTAGTAGTTGTCCCTCTCTTGGTTAATATCAAAATCCAAAATATTGTGATTGGTACCTCATTATTTGCATTCTACCTTTGTCCTCATGACAAAGATTTCAGCTTTCTTGATTCAAAAATACGACCTATCACGACTGTACTTATTTCTTCTATTATCGCTTATTTCAACCTTGGGGTATAGTCAGCAATTTATAAGTAAAGACTCCATCGATCACCTATCGAAGTGGGATAAATTCCGCCTGAGTGGTTATGGTGTTGTTAATTATTATTCATACAAATGGCAGTCATTACCAGATAAAAGAAATGCCTTTGATCCTGAGCGATTAAACCTGTATTTCTATCATGATTTTTCCGATAAAATCGAATTAAAAACAGAGATTGAATTTGAGCATGGAGGATCGGGAGTTACGATGGAATTTGATCCTTTGGAAGAATTCGGAGAATTTGAGCAATCTGTTGAAAAGGGAGGAGAAGTCGTTGTCGAACAATTAAACTTATTTTTTAAGTGGAATCGGCATTTTAATTTACGCGTTGGCAAAATGAGGATCTATATGGGTAACGCGGCCAATCATGATGAACCCAAGGAATATTTTACCTCATTTCGATCGGAGGTAGAAAATACAATATTACCGTTGGGTTGGTATGAAACTGGAATAGAATTATCGGGGAATTTCCAACTACATAAAAACACAAACTATCCTCGTCTCAGCTACAAAGGTTACTTAATGAGTGGCTTGGATAATACGGGATTTAGTTCGGCTAACTGGATCAGAAGGGGCTACCAAACCCGCTTTGAAACTATTAATGCCGATAATCTTGCGACTGCATTTCGCTTAGATTATCAATTCCGAAAAGACAACGAAATCGGATTTGCGATATACACCGGAAACACTACCGGAAATCGACCTAAAAATGATCTTAAAGCGGATGTCTGGGTTACCTATGGTGACATTCATTTGGCCATCAATCGAGGACCGGTCAGGATCGT
>JAGQWV010000228.1 GCA_020437045.1 Saprospiraceae bacterium
GGCACAACGAAGATCTAGTGCAGCATTTCCGCAGTAACTGATATTAGTGTCCAGATAATTTTTTGTCAGATCGAATCCTGATGCTTCGAACGAGTGAACCACTGGTGGTTGGGAGAGCATGTTCACCATCAAGGTGAGCCCGTCTGGCAGGCCATGCCGGACAGGCATCAAAAATCGATGGAGCCTGCCCTGAACACGTTGAAGGGTGTCCGTATTTACCTGCCTGCCAAAGTCCTGTACGGTGGGCAGGCAGCTATGCTGTCTCGTAATATAAAGCCTAATGCATATTCCCGGTTAAAATTCATTTAACTCTCATGACCTGACATTCGTGATGGCAAGCCCTGGAGATTAAAAACTCACTTGAACAGTCTCGGCTTACTTAGGTTGTAATTGTTAAAGTTATTAAAGTTGTATCATTTTAACCTTTTTATTACTAAATTACTATTCACTCTTCTCTGTTTTTACGAACACCAAATAACCATGAATATAATTGTGCCAGCAGTACATAGAAGCTCGTGTAAAAATTTATCACCATGATGCAATGGTCGTTTTTTCGCCCTGGAATTACTGATTTTGCTCGGTTAATTAAACCACATCAATTTTTCTTTACTGTTGGTTTGATTTATGGATTTTCGATGCTTATGATGACACCACCGTTCCAGGTGCCGGATGAAATAAATCATTGGTATCGAGCCTACCAGATTTCAACCGGTCACTTATTAGCTGAAAAACATAATAATCGTTTGGGAGGTATCTTGCCGAAAGGGGTGGTAGAAATTACTAATCCATTTTTGGGTCTTAGGTGGAATATCAATGCAAAGACTGGACTCAGTACCATTAAAGAACAATGCTCAATAAATTTACAAGCTGACCAGCAGGTTTTCAATGATTTTCCAAACACTGCGTTGTATAGTCCGATTTCTTATTTACCCCAATCGATCAGTATTTACCTCTCAAGGTCGCTCGGTTTAAATCCGATGTCGATTTTTTATTTCACCAGGATAATGACGCTTTTTCTATGGTTAGTTGCTATTACTTATGCAGTTCGAATTACACCAATATTCAAATGGTTGCTTGCACTGCTTGCCCTACTACCGATGTCTATTTTTATCAATATGTCCCTGAGTGCGGACATGGTTACAAACACACTATCATTTTTATTGATCGCTTTTAGTCTCCGGTGTGCTTTCAATGATCAACTAATGAGTCCTCAGAAGTTCCTGATTTTTTTCATACTGGGAATCTGTTTGGCATCGGCTAAAATAGTCTATACACCACTGATTTTTTTGATCTTTATCATACCCGGTCACAGGTATCGCAGTCAATTTTTCAGGTGGTCATTTTATATTAGTATTCTACTAAGCTCCTTTGCGACCGCCTATCTCTGGACTTCCTTTACCAAGACAATATATATACCATATGAATTTTATAATCCGGCCTTTCGTGATACCCTCGATCTGGTAAAGTGTGGAGGTATCCAAGAGCAAATGGATTATATCCTATCTCATGACACCTACCTAATTAGGGTCTTTATCCATTCGCTTTATCGAACATTCAATATGTATTACGAAGGTTATATCGGAACCTTCGGTTGGCTCGATACCAGATTACCCGATTGGAGCATCCTGATAACCTACATGGTCATTATAGCAGCATCATTTTTTCCAGTTCGGGAAAACTTGACCTTGACACCTTTTCAAAGAATAATTCTCCTTGGTGTCGTTTTAGGAACTACAGCTTTAGTCCTTCTTTCGCAGCACCTCACCTGGGACTGTATTGGTAGTGATGTTATCGGTACCATTCAGGGAAGATACTTCATACCTGTATTCCCTCTTTTATTTTTTGTTTTTCGGACAAAAGTCCTTCGTTTTAGTCAGATTATACCAACGATAATCATGACCTGGCTTCTATTTCTTTTGACATTCTCCACGGCAACGCTCTATCATCGCTATTTTGTAGCTCCAGTGTTCAAGGAATTTGAACTCCGTTGTGGTGCAGAAGCAGTTGTTGATGGTTATCTGGAGACCTCCGTTAAATCTGTTATGTTGGAAAATGCGGACACTCGTTCTCGGGAATCCTGTCGATCCGGAAATTATGCACTAAAATTAAATGCTGACAAACCTTATGGCTTTACTTTTCGATCCTATAATGCCAAGGCCGGAGATGTGATCAAAGTTTCTGTATGGAAGCTTGGCCAATATGGTAGTATTGTACTGTCTGGCGATGGTGGCAAGTCGTTTTATAAAGGCTCCTCAACTTCTAGGGGCATCGATGAGAGGGGATGGGAAGAGTTATCTATAACTTATACGTTGCAAGACGGCCTAAAAGGAAGGGAATTGGGTATTTATATCTTTAATAATCATGATGCCTCTAGCTATTTTGATGATCTTGAGATCTTGATTGCCCACCAGTGAAAGATTTTTTACGGTATCCAATTAGGTAGGGTTGATATGGCTTACCTTTGGATGGGTGACAGTAGAAAGGAGTATTTAAACCATTCTTTCCACTTCTTCCTATACTGCCTTCTTAAACATAGTAGCCCCGACGATCATGTGACAATATCGCCATTGTTTGTCTTTTAAAAAGCTTATTTTCTTGAATTCACCATTTAGGATCTTTAATTTTGAAGATCAACCGGATAGCTTTTTCATTTATGGCCAATTGGTTTAAGATAGGAGGAGGAATTGCCGTATTGACGCTGCTTTTTCTTTGGTTTCAGGGAGGAGGAAAAAAAGTGGATTTTAATCAGGATGTCAAACCACTTTTAAACAAAGAGTGTATGTCCTGCCACGGTGGGGTTAAGAGCAGTGGTGGTCTTAGCTTCCTCTTTGTAGAAGAAGCCATGGGTACCATGGAGTCAGGCAAACATGCCATCGTGCCGGGACACCCAGGAAGAAGTGAGCTGTATCAACGATTGCTTTCACCGGATCCGGAACTGCGTATGCCGCTGGAAAAAAAACCATTGTCGTCTGAAGAAATTGATGTCTTCAGAAGATGGATTGAACAAGGCGCAAAATGGGAGAAACATTGGTCTTATAAAGAAGTGGAAGCTCCTCAGTTGCCACCGATGGCTGCCGGAATCACTGGCAACATCTCGACGCATAATGATATGGATCTCTTTGTATCCAATCAACTTCAAAAATTGGGATTGTCATTTACTCCCCAGGCTCCCGTGGCAGACCTGGCCCGTCGTATGTCACTGGATATAACGGGCCTACCACCGCAGTTGGCCGATGTGACAGCGTTGGGGACTGATCCTTCATCATCGCAGTGGGAAGATTATGTCCATAAATTATTGGATTCGCCTCATTATGGAGAGAAATGGGCTGCCATGTGGATGGACCTTGCCCGTTATGCCGATACCAAAGGGTATGAACGGGACGATGCAAGGACGATTTGGAGATACCGGGACTGGTTGATCAAAGCATTTAATACAGATAAACCCTATAATACCTTTCTGATCGAACAAATTGCTGGTGATCTTCTGCCCGACCCCACCGATGATCAACTACTCGCCACTGCATTTCACCGGAATACGATGACCAACGATGAGGGCGGTACCGATAATGAGGAATTTCGGGTAGCCGCGGTGATTGACCGGGTCAATACCACCTGGGAAACCATCCTGGGTACTTCGTTTTCCTGCGTACAGTGTCACAGTCACCCTTATGATCCGATCAAGCATGAAGACTTCTATCGCTTTATGGCATTTTTCAACAATAGCCGGGATGAAGATACCTTTTCGGATTACCCGGTATTACGCACGCTCGATTCTGTTCAACAGCAAAAATTGAAGCACTTGCATTCGTGGTTGGAGGAAAATGCAGAGGCTGGTCAGATCAA
>JAGQWV010000229.1 GCA_020437045.1 Saprospiraceae bacterium
ATTGTTTACTATTTACTACTTTATTTAAAACGCTTACCTATGAAATTTACTACTACAAAAACGTCTGACGTTTTTCGGACGAAACTATTTCTATGGTGCTTGCTGATGTCTATCCCTCTGGTAGGCTTCAGTGCAAACACTACCAGTGATGCGTCACTTGCCATGACCGTGACTGGAACCGTCCTTTCGGAGGAAGGTGATCCTTTGATCGGGGTGACTGTTCTGGAAGAAGGAACATCCAATGGTACGGTTACCGATTTTGATGGTACCTACAGTTTGGAAGTTCAAAGTGGCGATGCAAGTCTTCAATTTTCATATACCGGATTCAAGACCACCACGGTGCCGGTTATGGGAAAAGGCGTCATCGATGTGACGATGGAAGTTGAAGTATCATCTCTTGATGAGGTGGTAGTCATTGGTTATGGTTCGACCAAGAAGGCCAATCTTACCGGGGCTGTATCCGTCATCTCTAACGAAGAGCTGGAGCGACGACCTATTGCCAGCCTTGGTCAGGGACTACAGGGCCTGATACCAAACCTTAACGTATCCATCCGAAATGGAGACCCAACCCGTGGCGCAGATTTTAATATTCGTGGTTATGAGTCGATCAATGGGGGAAGTCCTCTGATTTTGGTCGACGGAGTGCCTATGGATATTGAGAGAATTAATCCCAATGATATAAAAAGTATCAATGTATTAAAGGATGCTTCGGCTGCTGCTGTATATGGTGCCCGTGCTGCCTTTGGGGTGATCTTGATTGAAACCAAGAAGGGGAAAGAAGGAAAAGTTAATATTCAGCTCTCTTCTGAATTATCAGCTGCCAATCCAATATTTAACATGGATCCCATCACCGATCCGTACCAGTTTGCTCTGGCTCGAAATCGGGCAAGTATGCGTACTAATGGTACTCCAAGTTACACTGATGAGTGGTTAAATGCCTTCAAGGCTTATTCTGAAGGTACCGGACCGGAGTGGGAAGTCGTTGATGGTGTTTTGCGATACTATGGCTATAATGACTATCAGAATTCTCTGATGACCAATTATGCTCCTCAGCAAAAGTATGACCTGAGTGCCTCTGGTGCCACCGAAAGCGCTAATTACTATGTATCATTCGGGATGCTGAATAAAGATGGTTATCTGAAAGACAAAGAGCATAATGAAAACTTTAAGCGATACAATGCTTTAATGAAAGCGGACTTTCAGGTCAGTAAATGGTTGAAGTTGGAAGAGAAGGTGGTCTTTAATTCACAGGTTTCTGATAAACCACACTTCTACAACTGGGATGTAAATATTAACACGGTTGCTCGGGTAAGTCCTATACTACCCATTCAATTTCCCGATCTTGATTATTATTTGACTCCAGGAGATCATGAAGAATTTGCTCCGTACATCGGACAATACTTTGGATCATTGAATTTCTTCCCTTACCTCCAGCAGGGTGGTCGTGAGACCTTTACTAAAAATGACCTCTGGTTGACGCAGGGTGTAACGCTAACCCCTATCGAAGGTCTGAGAATCAAGGGGGATTTTTCCTATAACACTTATACCCGGACTTACCAGGACGTAGCGAGTAAGATTGAAGCTATTGAAAGTACCGATATCGGAAGTGGTGTCTTGGTTGGTAACGGATTCAGTGGTAATGACTGGATTAATAACGTTAATAATTATAATCAGTATTATGTATTTAATACGTATGCTGAATATACGTTGGATAAGATTGAAAACCATTTTATCAAGGGAATGATTGGTTTTAACCAGGAGTGGGGACGATTCACTTTCGCCCGGGCTCAGGCCAATTCCTTGATCACTCCTCTCGTACCTGATCTGAATGCCACCACAGGAACACAACAGACTTTTGGCGGTAAAGAACAAGTGGCATTACGAGGAGTATTTTACCGTTTAAACTACATTTACAAAGACAAATATCTTTTTGAAGCGAATGGTCGGTACGATGGTACCTCCAGATTTCCGACCGATGACCGGTTCGGATTCTTTCCCTCATTTTCTGTAGGTTGGAGAGTCTCTGAAGAGGGTTTTATGGCCGGAACCAGGGATTTTCTGGACAATTTGAAGTTGAGAGCTTCTTATGGTACTCTGGGTAATCAGATTCTGACAACCTCTGGTGGTAGCCAGATTTATTACCCTTATATCTCTACCTTGGGTAGTGGAACATCACCATATATGATGTCTTCCGCTGGACGTATTCCGATCGTTACTGCCGCCGGTTTGGTAAG
>JAGQWV010000230.1 GCA_020437045.1 Saprospiraceae bacterium
TCCGCGGCAAAAAGAGTTCTCCATTGAGGCTGGGCCATCATCGTTGCTGACCCCAAGGTTTTCTTGATTTTGACATCGACCACCACATTTCTTAATTCTGGAAAGAAACCAAAGGCCTTACTAACGCTGGGGTTCAGAGTGTCGGGAATATTTTTATTCATTTAGTCATCTTAATTAGGTCTGAACCAGTACTCTTAAAGTAAAGGACTGAGGATTCTGCAAGCCCGGTAGGTAAATCTTTTGGAAAAAGAAAGATTTTTAAAAGTTTCGAGTTCTAATCTACTACTATTATGCAATAGCGTTCGAAATTGTTCGGCCAGATTAACGGTTTTGTCCGTGCTGTAGATGACGGCGTTTATTTCACTATTTTGGTAAAAACTTCTTACATCCAGATTGGCCGTACCGACAGACGCATATTCATCATCACTAATCATGATTTTACTATGAATAAATCCGCTGGTAAATTGATACAGCTGAACACCGCAGGATAGTAATTCTTCAAAGTAGGAGTGCATCGACCAATGCACTATTTTACTGTCTGATTTTTGAGGGAAGAGAATTCGAACGTCTACACCACTCATCGCTGCCACTTTTAGTGCTGATAAAACCGAGAGATCCGGTATCACGTAGGGATTTATTATGTAAAGATACTCCCGGGCATTGTGAATCATAGTCAAATACTGATATTCAATTGCGGGATATTCTGAATCAGGACCTGATGATACTATTTGCACAATGTCAGGACCAATGTTATTGACTTTGGGGAAATATTTTCGATCTAAAACATCTTCCTTACCAGTGGCAAAATGCCAGTCAATGGTAAATACAGTATTTAGGCTCCACACAGATGGTCCGGCAATTTTTACATGGTGGTCATGCCAGCGTCCAAGTTCGGATGAATCATTATCGATGTATTTGTCGGAAATGTTCATTCCTCCGGTAAACCCTACTTTTCCATCTACCACCACAATTTTGCGATGGTTCCGATAGTTGATTTGCCACTTAAAAGGACGGTTGATATATAGGGGAAAATAACTTTGTGTTTCAACACCCATTCCTCTTAATCTCTTGATAAATTTTTTATCTAGGGTCATACTTCCCAATCCGTCGTACATTAGTCTTACCTGAACACCTTTCTTGATTTTAGATTCGAAGATGCTCGCAAACCGATCTGCAGTCTTGCCTTCTTCAAATATGTAGTACTGAACATGGATAAATTTTTCGGCGCTTTCCATCGCTTCAAAAATGGCTTCATAAGTTTCATGGCCATCATACAGGATTTGTACATCATTCCCGGAAGTAGCCTTAAATCTTGAACTATGACAATTCACTGCTTCCAGTGCTTTTGACTTGGGAGTGGTACAAAGGAGTTCACTTTCCCCATTTTCAAGATCAGCGAAAAATTTATTGGCTCTTTCCAGATGTTTAAGTGCCTTACGCGATGCCTTGATGTTAAAAAATTTAAACCGTCTGCGGTTTACCCCAAAAGTTATATAGAGGAGAATACCGATTATGGGAAGAAAGAGTATAACCAGTATCCAGGCTAGCGTCTTTGGCGGACGTTGGCCCGAATATAAAAGGTTGGACACCAGAAGGATGACCAGAATAATATAGGAAATAATTAGAATGATGACCATGCTTTTACGGATTAAGGGATATTAATTATTGGCAATTCATATAGAGCATAACCTCAGGGGAGGAAAATTAAGCGATGAAATAGAGTCGAATTTTAGCATCAACCGGATAGATATTTACAGCTTCAATGGTGTAAAAAAGTCACCAGAATTTATCATATAAATTAATCGGTTCATATACGAGGTGGCCAATCCAAAATTCATGCACTATTGATCATTGTACTCCTATTTTCCATATTAAAATTTCAATCATCGTAGCCTAATGCCATCAAATTTTGCCTTTACTAAGCAAAAGCATAAGTTAGTGTACTAAGCCAATATTTACTGCACAAGAATCCTTACCTTCTCTAGGCGATGATTGTTCGGTAAACATCTTGAGCCAGGCAACCGCAATTACTCCAGACGGCGCTAGGATCGGGCAGTGGCATGCGACAGAATCTCTGATTTCACACCAAAGACAGGAAAATTTGTTTATTGTATATTCACTTTTTAATCTAAAGTTCTATGTTTCGTTCCAGCATTACCTTGATCTTCCTCAGCTTGCTTTTTGCATGTGAGAATAGTTCCCAGCCGACAGAGATGATTCCTCCTGTCATAGCTCCATTTACAGATGTAGATTCTCTGGCAATAAACGATTGGTGGAATAGAGGAGAAAATGAAATCATTAATCTGGATGTCGATCGAGACAGCGTTGTTGCTTTCGGAATTTACATGGTGGCGAATAATACACTGAAACTGACGGCACAATTGTTTCCATTATACCCTGAAGAGAGTAGGGAAGTGACCCTTTCTATAAAAGAAGATGGGAATTGGAAAGAGATCCAAAAACAAAAGGTGAATGATCTGGGATTGTCTGCCCTCTTTCGGGTTGAGAATTGGGATATGAGTCATGATGTTGCTTACCGGATTTCCCATGGTGAGAATGCAACATTTGAAGGAGTGATTCGAAAAGACCCGGCTGATAAAGAGGAAATTG
>JAGQWV010000231.1 GCA_020437045.1 Saprospiraceae bacterium
AAAGTAAACCAAACAATAGTAAGGTCCGTTTATCCAAAAGAAAATTTATCTTATCCAACATGTTTATTTCGCATTTGGGATATAATTTTCCAATATAAATTTTTCCAGATAATATTCGATGGATAGAAAGGAATATCCTACTTCGACTCCTGTGAAAATCACTACTCATATTATAATCACTAATCACTATTACATGACAAATAACCTTTATAAGGACATATCTTCATAACATTTTTACGTGACACCGGGATAAGCGATTCAAAAATCCAGTATTTCGAATAAAAATTGAGATACTCCCAAAACATTTATCGCACAGTTGGGCTTCGTAATATGGTGGTGGCAATAAAATAAGGAGCTTGCGAAAAATCGGCGTTGTGTATAGAGTGTAGTGGTTCTAAAAATTCCAGTGAATCGCTTACTATAAGGCATTTAAGTATGCAATAGATATTTCTAATATAGAATATGACATCTGTGTACTAAACAATATATTCGTATTTCTCAAGGTTAATTATCGCACAGTCCATTTCAAATTTCTATGGCAAGACAACACACTGTTTCAGCGAATATCTTGCTGTATGTGAGTAGAAATTTCCTTCGCGGAACACAAGGTGCCAAATCCTCCAATGCTGAATAAGCTACCGCAAAAAAATTGATCCGTCTTTAGGCTTTTCAGGTCAGTTTGTTAACCCCCAAAACAAAACTCTTATGTTATTGACATCCACCAATCCTTGCTTCAAATATTGCAGTCGATTGAACTGCAAAGTTAGGCTGTAACTCAACATTATTGCCGGCTCGAAAGAAAACATTATTGCCATTCGGAACAGTGCCAGAGGAGGTTAGTTGTACACCAGCCTGGTAGGTCCCCGAAGCAATAGCCAGCTCATTTACGGCTATTGTACTGGGACAGGGCACTCCGCCCCCGGATACACAAATTTCTAAAGTCCATCCCTCCAAGGACCCGGCATCTTCCTCGAAATTATCAGAAACTGTAAGTACCCATTCTCCCGTTGGACTTTGGCCATTAAAATCAGACAGGTTGCCCACAGGCTTTGCTGTCACTCCCCCAACGTAAGGGCAAGGAAGAGCACCAGCAGCTGCATCATCCAGGCCAACATTAAAATCCTGATATCTAGCATCATTGCAGTCTCTGTCGATCAGCGTAACAATCGTTCCTGCTGGGCTTTTTAAGGTAAAGATCAGATCTCCTATATATGAGTGGGTGCCACTTAAATTCTTGATGTTGACATCCGTAATCGAACCTGTAGCCGTAACATTGATTGTCGAAGTCACGCCCGTTGGCACATTATCAGGAATCTGAAGGGGTAATCCAGTTGCCACATAATCTCCGCACACATTAGTGACTCCACCAAGGGGTGCTTTCCACAATCCACGGCCATAGGTTCCAACATATAATGTATTTTGCTGAATCTCCAATTCTGTGACCGAAACATTGGGGAGGTTATTTCCCACGTTGGTCCAATTACCTCCAGATGTATTATTCTTATAATATAACCCTGGATTCATACCCACATATATACCATCCATAGCATCTGCTTCATAGACGGCACATTGCGCACCAATATTTGGTAAGTTTCCGGTAATATTTGTCCAAATATTACCACCATCATTGCTTTCAAGGAATTTTGCTCCACCATCTCCCCCGGATAGAGTAATAATAAGACGGTTTGAGATAGTAGGGTGTACTGTTATAAAATTAATTTGGAAGAATCCAATGGGAAAATTTAGCGGAGTCCAATTGGTCCCTCCGTCTGTCGTTCGGAACATCCGGTTCGAATAGCAGGCATAAATGGTATTATTATCAGAGGGTGCGATTTTTACTTCACTTAAAGTAGTATCTGTACCCACACCCGTCAAATTAAAATTTGATATAGTCTGCCAAGTAGACCCACCATCGGCAGAACGATGAAGTTGTTTATATCCAGCATAGATCACATTGGCTGAAGTTGGATCTTGCTCAAAGGGAGTTACCCAGGAGCCATTATTTTCATTTGGAGGCTTAGGGAGGGCGATTCGACTATTACCTCCGTCATTGGATCTGTTTAGACCACCTCTTTGGGTTGTCCCATAGATTATATTGGCATTGTTCTTATCAACAAAGGTTTCCATTCCATCCGCACCCAACCAGTCATACCACACACCACCCCGAATGATACCAGCTCCATTATCCTGCGAACCACCCACTACCCGGTCAACATCTGTTTTGGAAGCACCGATTCTATAAAATTGACGAGTCCCAATTCCTTGGGTGATATCAACCCAATTTACAGCTCCGTTATCGGAATAAAAGATGCCTCCATCTGTAGCAGCATATAACCTATGAACATTACCTACTGTAACATAAGTCAATTGATCAATATCCGCGTGAATAAAAGGCAACGGATCTTCTGTTACAGTCCAATCCGTCGATTTGGCCCAGCTACTGCCTCCATTAGTTGACTTCCAGGTCTCAACACCAGCCACATGCACTTCTTCACTATTTGTAGGTGATACCTCGATATCCATATCTCGTGGAGCTTGTCCTCCCAACTGGCCTTGATTATAAGTCAAAATATTGTTGGTTCCACTTGAGTTGTTCGATCTAGTGAACCAACTGGCACCAGAATCGGTAGAACGGTATACCGCATGAAAACCCCCTCCTGTCGCAGCAAGAGCGTATATGTAATCGGTATTGGCTGGTGTCACCGCCATCATAATCGGCTCTGCGCCGGCAAATGGGGCACTCACCGGTGTTGGCCAGGTGGCTCCATTGTCGGTAGAAATATAGATCTCACCCCAACCTGACACATAGATGGTGTTGGAATCACCCGGTTTGAATTCGAGATCATACAATCTGAAACTAGAAGTAAATACGGTGGCCCAATTGGCGCCACTATTAGTAGACCGGTATAATTTGCCCGAAAATTCTCCCGTGGCATACAATGTAGTCGAAGTTGTAGGATGCATGGTAATGGTATTTATCCGGTCACCGGCATCGATTCCAGTTGTGGTACTCCAGCTAACTCCACCATCCAAAGAGCGAAATATTCCACTTCCATCAGTTCCTACGAAATAATGCTGGCTATTTGCATGACTGATTTCGGTAGCATATACGTTGAGTGTATTCATTTGATCAAAAATGGGAGTCCAGCTTCCTCCATTATTAGTTGTTTTCCATACACCTCCGCTGGGAGCACTTACTATAATATGATTGTGATTGCCATTGGCGACAGAGATTGAGGTGAGTCTTCCGAGATGTGAAGACCAAGTCGATGTATTGGTGGTAGACATGGGACCCATTTCAACCAAATTGCCAGAGATGGCGTTCTGAGTTCCATTTTTCGAATTTTTAGCCTGAAAGGCACTGATTTCACGGTCAATCTGATCAGCTTCAATGATCATACCCCTTTCATTCAATGATCTTCTACTCCAATATTTCCATCGTTCAAATTGCTTATACCCGTTTCCCCGGTATTCTCCATTGATTTCAAAATGCTGTTCACCTAACCGGACTCTTTGCTCGTAGGTAAGATTTTTTCTATATAAATATTCGAATTTGTTCTGGGCATAACTTTCCACCATGAAGAAGGATAAAATTATACCAATAAACAAAGTAATAAAGCGCCGTGCGGCAGAAAAATAGAGCTGGTCGTTCATCAGGATGTGTTTTTTAAGGTTTTGTTTTAGCTAATTATCGAACAAAATACTAAAACAATCTGAAATTGATAAAAGTCGTCAAAATCATATAAAGTATAATTTTTCTATAAAAAACATAACTTTATTTAAGTAATTAAATTACAAAAGCAATACCT
>JAGQWV010000232.1 GCA_020437045.1 Saprospiraceae bacterium
TTCTGACCACATCCCTGGGCTGCGAAAGTACTTGTCAATCCCAATGTACCCAGGAGTCGTAAGACTTTTCTCCGGGTAGTCTTAAAAATCGCTGAATTAATTTCTGGTATATCCAAAATCGACAGAGTTTTTCTAAAAAATAAAATAATAGGAAATGATCGCTGATTTATTTGCTACTAAGAAAAGAAATACCTGCTGTTTGTCGCGGACAATCTTTGATCCATTTTGTGCTCTCAACGAATATTTTTAAATAGTCTTATTAGCTCCAGGATCATCAGATCTGAAGCATCCTTCTGAACACGATTAGTCGTGAGCCAGGTCTCATAACCACCCAATTGGTGCTGACCAGGACTTGGCAAGTACCCGTAAGCACCATTAGCCAGTTCGATGATAAAGGTTGAATGAAAGGGACTTTTCTCTTTTATTTCCAATCCTATTTCAGCAAAAACTTCAAATGGTGCCGCTGCGATCGCCAGGTCACCAATTTTGAAAGTTTGCAATACGATATTTATTTTATCCGGCCATTCATCCTCTAAAATCTCCACCCGGTCCGCATAAATCTTTTCTAAGGGATGAAACAAAGGAGGATCCTCATTGGGCCTATTCCTCACTCTCTCCATATTGGCAAGGATTTCCGGACTAGCTCGTCTTACGTTTAAGGTCAGCTCAGAGGAAGCACTCTGCAAGTCAACCCAATCCTCAAAGGCGATGCTTTTGTAAGCATCATATACTTTGTGTGCCACATCATTCGCTACATAATGCATTTTCTCATAGGGAGGTAAACCTTCTGATTTTGGACCCGGCCAATTAATATTATTAATATCGCCCGAGGTCCCATTGGTTAAAATACCGACAAACGGTGTTGTCTGCCGGTCAGCACCTAACAATTCTTTAATACGCTCCGCAAATACAGCAAAATAGTCGGCAGAAATATGCCCTTTGGGCACACCACCTACATAGTGCAGAGCGTAATTTGCCAACACTGCCAGCGGATTTCCATCCTCATCTTGTACAGCTAAAAAGAATACCTCAGGGTCCACCGGTCCAGCTGGTTCAATTAAATCGGGATGGGCAACGCCCGGATTCATTTTGGCTGCATCCATAAATCCCAGCGGATTCATGACACTATCCCGCATGATCCACCTTCTATTAAATACATGTTCAGGTACATTCACACTTCCCCAACCAATTTTGGCAGGCCGAAGATTCATCAGGGCATTTTGCACACCATCGGCAATCCTTTGTGCTACAAAGCGTTGGTAATCATCCAAGGGCTCACCATATTGCCAACCTCTCCGCCGGATTCCTTCCTTCTCGGCGCTGGTACCGGAATGGGTATGGGTGGCGGCACATAACATATTTTGATAGGGGATGCCTAGCCTGTTTTGAACCATTGCTTTCGCCGCATCAAAAACTTCCCTTTTTACAGAGACATTATCCACAATGGAAAAGACGAGCGTTTCCTCGCCGTCGTTGAGTACCAGGGTCCGAACATGCAACGGATCATGTATGAATGTCGCCGGAGGTTCTATGTAATTGCCAACGATTGGACTTCCAAGCATTGGCGTTATATCACCAATAGAAGCACCGGCCTTAAATATTTTATCCTGCGAAAAGACCTGCTTGCCAGGCGCCACTACAGACAATAATAAGCACCAAAGCACATATCCTATCCTACTCCCACTCCACGCCGGTCCCCATGTGTCAATCATATCCTGAAAAGTTGGAAATCAAGATACCAAAAACCAATTGTTGTGGATGTTCTAATATTCATTTTTTTCGGTTTACCACAATATAGACATAAACCATCAAGGCCCAACTGATCTGAAAATCAGGACATTGCATGAGAAATGCAACGGGAATTCACTGAATTGCAACCAGATTCCATTTTTATCCAGGGGAGAAGCTGCACTTTTAGTCCATATTTTAAACCATCAAAATCACATTATTATGTTCGAGAAAATCATGCTAAGTACCATTATTATCTTTTTCTGTACGAAGACGGCTACCAGTCAACCGGAAAACCTAGCCACAGAACAAGAATTGAAGATATGGATAGATGCAGACAAAGCTGATACCAGAGCGAAAACCAACGATATTGTATACAGTATTTCCGCAACTGTCAGTGATTCGGATAAGGAAAGATTTGAAAAATGGATAAAGGATGTCTTATATAGCGCTTTATACAAAAGTGATAATCCTATGAAGAAAGCGCAATTAAAAGCGACACGTTGGCTTGAACCATTAAACGCTAATGCTGATAGCACCTGG
>JAGQWV010000233.1 GCA_020437045.1 Saprospiraceae bacterium
CGGTATCCACCCTCCTCCTGATGCTCATCCGCCAGGGGCATCGATTTCTGCCCGGAAGGACAAGAGTTGTTCTCGATCACCAGCATATAGCGTTTACCATCTTCATTGGTAACATGCATCAGATCAGCCCCGGCCCATAAAAAGTACTTTGGACGGTATTCCAGTAACTGCAGCAAATGAGATTGCGAGACTTTGGGATTCAGGTGACAGTAGCGTTGGGCGATGCGCTCCTTCTGGAGATGCAGAAAAAAATTGACCAAAGGATGAATTGTAGCATTCAGGGCCTTGTCATACCAATGTTCATAAGGTTCAAACTGTCCGGGCTTTACCACCCTATACTCAGAAGCTGCCATATCTATCCGTTGGCGATTTCAACATTCTCAACAATTCAATAGTTTCAGATATAAACCGAATTTCCAAACTTGTGGAAAAGTATAGTAATTAGCATTTTTCCGGGATAAAAGTAATACATCGAAATTTGTCCAGGTCTCAAAATTTATCCTTGATTTAACGCTAATGTTGCTAAATTCGCATCCACTTTTGTATTATAAGGCTTTTCGAATCAGGTATTCGAACAACTACGGCAGAGAAACATGATTAATTCCTACTTTGATCTGATCGATCAAACTTATTATTTTCCTCAAGAGGGATTTGATCTCAGAGATAATTGGTTGCACTTCAATGGTTTATCCCTTAAATATCTAATTGAAAAATACGGGACGCCTTTCCGGCTAACTTATCTTCCTAAGATTGGCTTTCAGATAAAGAAGGCAAAAAACCTGTTTAACCGGGCCATTCGATCCAATGCTTATCAAGGCAAATATTACTATTGTTACTGCACAAAATGTTGCCATTTTTCCCATGTCATCAAAGAAGCGTTAAGGCATGGCGTGCACTTGGAGACCTCGTCGTCTTTTGATATTGATCTTATTCTCCAGTTATGGCAATCCAAGATAATTGAGCAAAATATTATCCTGGTTCACAATGGATATAAGACCGATGATTATCTCAAGAAAATAATCAAATTAAAAGAATTAGGTTTTTATAATTCAATACCGGTTTTGGATAGTAAAGAGGAGCTGGAAAGAATTATGAAACTGACCAAGGAGCCTTTGAAAATCGGACTACGAATGGCCATCAATGAAGAATCTTCTTCTTCGTATTATACCAGTCGGTTGGGAATCAGGCCCTCGGAAATTATTGAATTTTATAAAGAGAAAATCAAGAAGAGAAAGAATGTACAATTAAAGATGTTACATTTCTTTGTCGACTCGGGAATAAAAGACACCATTTATTATTGGGGTGAATTTAAGAAGGCATTGCAATTATATGTACAACTTAAGAAAATGTGTCCATCCCTACGGGCCATTAACCTGGGAGGAGGAATGCCGATCCGCAATAACCTTGCTTTTGATTTTGACTATGATTACATGATCAAGGAAATTGTCCGGAATATTAAAGATGTGTGTGATCAGGAAGGCATAGAGCATCCCGATATTTTTACTGAATTTGGTAAATATACCGTAGGAGAAAGCGGCGCTGTTGTCTTTAGTGTGCTGGAACAAAAGCAACAAAATGACAGTGAGCTCTGGTATATGATCGATAATAGTTTAATGAATACGATACCGGACAGTTGGAGTATTTTCGAGCGTTTTATTTTATTGCCAGTCAATAAATGGGATCATGAATATACCCGGGTAAATATTGGTGGATTAAGTTGTGATCATTCCGATTATTATAATTCGGAAGATTTAAATCAGGAAATTTATCTTCCTAAAAATAAAGCAGGAGATAAAAAACCACTTTATTTAGGTTTTTTCCATACAGGTGCCTATCAGGATGCCATTAGTGGATACGGTGGTATTAAACATTGTCTGATTCCATCGCCAAAACATATTGTCGTAAAGCAGGACAGCAAAGGGAATTTTGAAGAATATATGTACCGTGAAGAACAAGATGTCGACACCATGCTGCGCATTTTAGGATATCAGGATGGCAGGTAGAAGGGATTGACGGTTGGGGTTGCGATGCCTTGCCGCTATGGTTTGCGAAAACCGGCGAATATAAATTTGCCACTTTCAATACTTTGCAAGAATTGATATCTTAACCTGGAAAATCGGCGGAACCATTGAAAACCGGCGAAATGTAGATTCGCCGCTCTCGATACTTTCAAAGAATTTATTTCTTAACCTGGAAGATCGGAGAAACCATTTGAAAACCGGCGAAGGTAGATTCGCCGCTCTCGATATTTTGAAATTGAATATTAAAAAATGAACATTACCAATTTTATAAAACATCATTATCGACATTTTAATGCCGCAGCTTTAATTGATGCTTCTGAAGCATATAAACAAGTTCTGGCAGATGGAAATAAAATGATGGTTACGCTGGCGGGGGCGATGAGCACCGCCGAATTAGGTCTTTCATTAGCGGAGATGATTCGTCAGGATAAAGTGCATATTATTTCTTGCACCGGAGCGAATCTGGAAGAAGACATATTTAATCTGGTAGCGCACAGTCATTATAAAAGAATTCCAAATTATCGGGATCTAAGTCCGCAAGATGAGCAGGAATTACTCGATCAACATTATAACCGGGTGACCGACACCTGTATTCCGGAAGAGGAGGCTATGCGTAAGATTGAAAAAGTCCTCGTCGAACATTGGACCCGCGCACATAAAAATGGGGAACGTTATTTTCCGCATGAATATTTATATCAAATTATCCGGGAGAAAAAGCTGGAAAAAGAATTTGAAATAGATCCGAAAAATTCGTGGCTGATTGCGGCTGCTGAAAAAAATCTGCCCATTATCGTTCCCGGTTGGGAGGACAGTACGACGGCTAATTTTTTTGCTGCCCATTGTATTCGGGGAGAATTTCCAACCAGCATTGTAAAATCAGGCATTGAATACATGATTTTTCTGGCGAATTGGTATAAGAAAGAAGCGGAAACAAATAAAATAGGATTTTATCAGATTGGTGGTGGAATCGCCGGAGATTTTCCCATATGTGTCGTGCCTATGCTCTATCAGGATCTGCAAATCCACGATATACCCTGTTGGTGCTATTTCTGTCAGATCAGTGATTCGACGACCAGTTACGGATCTTATTCGGGAGCGGTTCCTAATGAGAAAATCACCTGGGGAAAATTGGAAGTGGATACTCCCAAATTTATTGTGGAGTCAGATGCCACGATCGTCGCACCACTGATGTTTGCCTATATTTTGGGGTGGTAGAGGTCAGGGTCAGTAGTCAGTAGTCAGTGGTCAGTAGTCAGTAGTCAGGGTTCAGCATCCAGTGGTCAGGGTGTTCTCTCATAAATAACGTTGACAGTTTTTTGTCCACTTTTGGTAGACATGTTGAAAACTTTCAAGGTTAAAAAAATAAATAATAATTCTTTTTGTCGTGCAGAGATAAAGCGCAGAAAGCAATGCTGGGGAGCAACTTTCGAGGAATAGTCTCTGCTCATTGGAAAATGAAAATGGGACTTCAAACTGGTTCTTATGGGTTCGAAGATCCCATTTTTTTCTGGTGGACACCCTTCAACTTTATTTTCTATTGATATTATGCCTTTTAAACCCATGTCAACTTTTGCTTTTGGTGGATTGCTCTTTATAATTAAACAGCTTTTTCCTAGGACGTGCATCGGGTGCCATCGATGCAATCCAAGCTTCATACATGGCTGGAGTGCGATAGCCTAATTGAGCTTGAACCACTTCATGGTTGTATCGATAAATCGCAAGATCAAGCGCTTTACGTAGCTGACAAAGATTCTTAATCGAGAATTCGGAATAGAAAAGAAAATCATTTTTAATCGTTCCATTCCTTCTTTCTGCATATCCATTCTCCAGGCAATTACTGGTCATGCTGATCTGCATTTTATGATCTTTTAAGAGATTCACATATTGGTCTGATCGGTACTCGCTACCATGATCACTATGATGAATAGTACATTCCATGGATGCCTTCCCTCTCAATTTAATTGTCATCTCTAATGCTTTGACTGCATGGATACTCCTTTTGTCTTGAGCACCCGAATGACCCACTATTCGCTGACTATATACATCTGTTTGTAAGCATATGTAATATAAGCCACTCTCATTTCGAAAATAGGTCAAATCACTGACAACCAATTCATTGACATCACACAATTCATAGCCACCATATAATAAATTGGGATACCGATGCTTTTGACCACGACTATCGGTTCCATGTTTTTGACGACGTAGTGGTGCTACATGAAGACCTGCTCCACTCATTATGCGCTCAAATTGATTTATGCCAACGGCCGATATACCCGCCATATAATATAGACGTCTGCTCCCCACTCGAGAATATTGTATCCTTGCCAAACGTCCCTGCTCCAGAACCTCCGCGTTACGCTTCTCTTGATCTCGTAACCGCTGCAGCTTCTGATGTTGAGCTTGTCGACTATAGCTCAGAAGTTCGTATAACTTATTCATGGGAAAGCCACGATCTATTTCTTTCTGTAGCGCATCTATAACGGCCGTTCTACTTTTTTTTCTAAATCCACCCCCAATTCCTTATTCCAATATGCAATCACTTCTCGTAAATACCGAAGCTCTATTTGTTGCCTCCCAATCTCCTGTTCCCTTTGCTTGATCCGTTCCAAATACTCTTTCGTCTTCACCCCTTCACTTTCTTTCTCAATCACCATCCGTTCCCCCTGCCTCTTCTTGCCATACTGCTGTATCCATTTGTAGATCGCACTCCGTGTCACTTCATAGAGCTCACTCAATTCCGTTACACTCACCTTCCCTTCATCAATCATCGCAACCTTCTCTCGCTTAAATGCATCACTAAATCGTCTCATTTGTTTCTCCTTTCTGGTCATCCTTTCATAATTTAATGAAAGTTTTCAACATCTATTTNNGTCAACATATATCATGAGAGGACAGTTTGTTAATGCCTAAGAGAGGTTGACCGTTGAGTCACACATTTTCATTTACCCCTATTTACCCTTCCACCACATCTGAGATTTTACGCATCTCCAAAGCATAAACCTTAATATTTTCAATTTATGCGAACTCACCTGGTGCTCTTATTCCTAGGCTTCATGTCGGTGGTAAAGGCACAATCGAGCGATAGGCAAGCTATTTCAGATGCATTGCAGCTGCAAGATTATCCCAGGGCCTTGTCTCTACTAGAACAATTGCCTGAAGGAACGGAATCCAAAAGAAAGATGGCCTATTGTCACTATCAATTGGGTAATTGGAAAGCGGCTAAAGAATCTTACTTAACTGTCCTGAAAGATGATTCTCTCGATATACAAAGTCACCTCTATCTCGGAATCATCTACGATCAGGAGTATGATCTTCCTAAAGCTATTTTACACTACCGCAGATTATCCACCATTGATTCGACAAACACCACGTACCTCAAAGCACTGGCCAAAACCTATGAAAAAGCCGGTCTAACCGCTGATGCTTTGAAACTGTATGAAAAGGTGCACGGGATGAATGATCAGGATATCACTGCTCTTTTGAACCTGGCCACCATCTGGTTGGATTTGAAGGAATTTGCTATTGCTGATTCCTTGTCCAGTCTTGCTTTTGAGCTGGATACAAACAATCTGCAGGTAATTTTGACCAAAGCCCGTAGCCAGTATAGTTTAAAATCTTATGAGGAGGCAGTTCACTTTTTCGAACGAACCCGGGGTCATATAGACCTCAATCCTTTTTATCAGAAGATGTTAGGGTATGCATATCTACAAATCGACT
>JAGQWV010000234.1 GCA_020437045.1 Saprospiraceae bacterium
AAATTTATTTTTCTCTTTATTTCCGAATTCGGATGTCCAATGCAGAAAATAATTCACACATTATTTTTTTATTTAATATGTATTATAACGGTTTATACACAGTCCAATGGTAATGTATTGTTGATTTTAGTGGATGACCTTGGCTATGGAGACCTTTCGATGGCAGCCAATCCTTACCTGAAAACACCACATTTGGACAGCCTTTCCGGAAAATCAGTCAGGTTTACGAATTTTTATGTCTCACCGGTTTGTGCTCCCACAAGGGCAAGTTTACTCACGGGAATGTATCATCAAAAAGTAGGCGTTCAAAATGTAACCAATGGATTTGAGATGTTAGATCCAAATGCGCTCACCATGGCGGAGATCCTCCGGAAAGTTGGATATAAGACAGCCCTATTTGGTAAGTGGCATTTAGGAGAGTACTATCCCAGCACCCCTAATGCGCAGGGTTTTGACTACTATCTCGGTTTTAAGACAGGGCATACCGCAGATTATTATCATCCGATGCTTGAAGAAAATGAGACCGTGCATCGATTTCCGGGATATATTACGGATATACTTACGGACAACGCCCTTGATTTTATAGCATCAGCCGGTGCTGAACCTTTTTTTTGCTATTTGGCATATAATGCGCCACATACACCACTGCAAATAGACAGCAGTTATGTCACTCCCTTTTTAGCGGCAGGTTTGGATGAACGCACCGCTAGAGTATATGGTATGGTGAAAAATCTGGACGATAATATTGGTAAATTGTTGTCGGGATTAACGGAGCTTGGGAAAGCTTCCAATACGCTGGTTATTTTTATGAGTGATAATGGGCCTATCAGCGGATGGCAGGTACCTCAAAGTGAAATGCGTTATAATGCCGGACTGCGTGACCAGAAATTTACGATTTACGAAGGAGGTACGCGGACGCAGTGTTTTTGGTATTGGCCTGGCAAGATAGAAGGAAAAGTGGTGGAAGATGTAGCTGCACATATTGATGTGCTTCCCACCATTCTTGATCTCCTAGAGTGGCCGGATCACCATAAACTAGGCATGGATGGTCGATCATTGTTGCCGTCTATCGAAGGTAGGCATAAGGACCACTATTATTTTCAGCGATACGATTTGCAAAGTGTTGGATCAACCGATCCATATCCGGGAGGCATCGCGAGAAAAGGAGATTGGAAATTGGTGGATGGGAAAGCATTGTATAATCTCCGTGCAGATATCGGAGAGTCGCGAGATGTCCATGCCCAATATCCCCGCCGATACAAAAAAATGCGAAGAGCATATGAGCATTGGTGGCAGGAGATCGTAAGCGAGTCAGACCTGATGAAGAGGCCTATTCCAGTTGGTTTTAGGGAAGCCCCTAAAGTTTATCTGCAGCCCCACCATGCTCTGGCCACGGGACATCTTAAATTTGCCGGGAGAAGGGGATTACTGGGGGAGAAAATTGGATTTCATCCGTCAGGGGTCGATGGAGACTGGGTCGTCGGATGGCAGACGGTTGCAGATCAATTGACCTGGGATATTTATATTCAGGAGGATTCCTGGTTTGACATGGGGATAATCGGAGAACAATGGGAGAAGCTCCCTAAAAAAGTCAACATACTTATAGATGCAAAATCAGTTGGAGCGTTGGAGATGATCCACGATACCCAAGATATCCTGGGAAAAAACAGAGTTTTTCTCGAAAAAGGATCGCATAAGGTATCCGTCAAAATAATCGATACTTTATCAAATGCGGATATAATACTGAATGCATTGTTGATAAAAAAAGTGGATTAAATACAGGCAGTAATTTATGGTATTATGAAAGTGCTTAGCTCTAAGTAGGGATGTTATTTATTGTTACAATTTCAATGTATTATCTTTGGATTTTCACAAAATAAATTCTTTTAATTAGTTATAAATATTTTTTTATGGATTATTTTACTGAGATGACAACAATGGCTATAAATTATGCACCTAAGATTTTAGGAGCAATTATAACCTTGATCATTGGATTTTGGCTGGCAGGACTCGTTGCCGGTAAAATTCGTAAAACCCTGGAATCCAACGAAAAAATAGACCGGTCTCTGATCCCTTTCCTGAGTTCCATGACTTTAATATTGATCAAAATATTGGTGCTTCTCAGTGCTGCATCTATGTTTGGATTAGAAGTTACCTCCTTTGTGGCCATTTTTGGTGCACTTGCTTTCGCTATAGGAATGGCACTCCAGGGCAATCTAAGTCATATGGCTTCCGGCATTTTGATTTTATTCTTTCGACCCTTCCGGATTGGAGATTTTATTGTTATTAA
>JAGQWV010000235.1 GCA_020437045.1 Saprospiraceae bacterium
ATTATTTTTTGTCAGATCGAATCCTGATGCTGACCGACAGCGTCAGTAAAAGCGAAACCGCGTATGGCCTTTGTCAAACAAGGCTTTCGATGATGATGAGATGGCGAAAAAAAAGCCGACAATAGTATTAGTTTTTGTGGAAATGCTGCACTAGTGCAAACACAACGATAATGAAGTGAGGTTTCATTTAAACCACATTAACTTAATATCAAATTGTTTTCTTCATATATGCACTAACTTTTTATCTTTTTAGGGAGGGCAAAGGCAACAATATTTCCAGTAGGATTTTCATTTGTACCAGTTACAGCTATGATGACATATTGTCTACCTTTATGCATGTAAGTAGTTGGAGTGGCATAACCACCACCAGGTAGGGATGTTTCCCACAATAGATTTCCATTGGTCTTGTCAAATGCTCTGAACTTCTCATCTTTGGTGGCTGCGATAAAAACCAGGCCACCGGCAGTCACGATCGGACCACCCCAATTTTCTGCCCCGGTCGATGGGCCTCCATCTTTTTGTTTTTCCGGATAATTACCCAAAGGAACTTGCCATTCGTAGGCACCTGTAACACAATTATAAGCATTTAAGGTGCCCCAGGGTTGGCTTATCGCCGGAAATCCATCTGGGTCCAAAAAATAACTATAGGCCGTAACATTCTGATAGCCCTTATTGGTTTTCGGATTCGAATTTCTCGGAACCATTTCGTCCTTGCCCTCGTCATACAAGAAAGCGATGATCGCTTTTTCTTCATTTTCCGTCATCAGGGTAAATCCAGGCATTCTTCCCGAGCCTTTTCTGATTTTTTCCAGGGTTTCAGATTTTGCCAACCGCGATCCTAAATTTTGTAAGGAGGGACTGGAAATGTCTCCGGCCAGATCTTTTCCATGGCAACTAGAGCAAAATGCGCTGTAATATCTTTGGCCATACTGGTTAAAAGTGAAACTGCGGCCTTTATTTTCCACCCCTGCCTGATGAAGAGTCAGAATTTCCGGTGATTCGTTGCCATTGACATATAATATCGAGGTTGCAGGATCATAAGCCGAACCACCCCATTCCGCGCCACCCCTGGTACCGGGGAGCATAATCGTTCCGCGTATATCGGCGGGTGTAAACAGGCCATCTGATCGCATTTCCCGAAATCGCTTCAGCACCGTATCGTGTGCTTCGGCAGATACATCTGTCAAGTTATCCTCTGTCAGACGTTGGCGGGAGAAAGGCGCCGGATGGGTAGGGATTGGTTGTGTTGGCCATGTCTCTTCACCATCTATGGTAGCTGCAGGCACCGGACGTTCTTCTATGGGATAAATTGGTTCTCCGGTGACCCGGTCAAAAAGGAAAATAAATCCTGTTTTTGTGGTGATCGAGACCGCATCAATCATTTTACCATCCTTCTCAACGGTCACCAGATTTGGAGGTGCCGGGAGATCGTAATCCCAGAGATCGTGATGCACTGTTTGAAAGTGCCAAAGCAATTTTCCGGAAGCTGCATCAAGAGCCACTAAAGAATTACCGAAAAGGTTTTCTCCTTTTCGATTGGCACCGTAAAAATCATAGGTTGGAGAACCAAGGGGCGCATAAACGATGCCTCGTGCAGTGTCCAGACACATTCCCGCCCAATTGTTTGCCCCACCCGTATACTTATAGGCTTCAGGAGGCCAACTCTCATATCCATATTCTCCCGGTTGAGGTATCGTATGAAAAATCCATTCCATGGCCCCGGTTTTTACATTATAGGCGCGAAGATGTCCGGGAGCCGCATCATATGATTCTGACACTTCCGATCCCAGGATAATTTTATCTCTGTAAATTATACCGGGTGTCGTCGGTTTAACCCATATAGAATCAGGATCTACACCAAGATTCTGGTTTAAATCCACTTTGCCATTCTGACCGAAAGAACCGATTGACTGTCCTGTGGTTGCATTCAGTGCAAACAAATAGTTATCTGCCGTAAATAAAATCCGTTCTTCAATACCATCGGTCCAGTAAGTCACTCCCCGGCACATCCCTCCTCCCCGGGCACCATCGAAGGGATCAAAACCCCAAATTTTCGCACCGGTCACCCCATCGATTGCATACACCCGCCGTCGGGCAGAGGTCGCGTATATCCTGCCATTAACTACAATGGGATTACATTCATATTTACCATATCTAACTCCCGCAGGCGCATCTTCCGGATCAAACTTCCAGATCATCTGCAGATGCTGAACGTTGGTTTTGTTAATTTGATCGGCAGCAGAATAACTCGAACTTGTAGCGTCCGATTTATAAATCGGCCAATAATGACTGAGCTTTTGAGATGCACAGGCAATAAAAAAAGAGCCTAGAATCACCAGGCAGATGGCGTAGAAATTTTTAATAAACATGGGCAGAAGAAAAAATAATGGTTACTGAAATATAAGTGAATATTTCGATCAGTAAAAGGATGATGCTGTGATTCCCTAATTTCCGGGTTTTGACTTATCAACGATGCGGTGTACTTCTTTAATCAAAAGTGGAAATGCTGGCTCGGTCATACCATGTCCATATCCATCCATTTCATACAAGCGAATGTCCGGATGCCCCACGACTTTCATCATTCTCATCAAATAAGCATTCTCTTCATACCGTCCTAGTAATTCCAGTTCGCGATCACCGGTAATCAACAAAATGGGTGGTGCATCTGCCCGAACATGATAAAGCGGGGCCAGTTCATCTATCACTGGTTGAGTGCCTGGTATGCCTCGTTCTTCTCTCACTGTGAAGTGGGTGATCGTATGACCACTAAAGGGGATCAAACCCGCTATCTGATTCGCATCAATTTCGTATTTCAATAGATATTTTTTATCCAGGCCAATCATGCTGGCCAGATATCCTCCAGCCGAATGCCCGGACACAAAAATAAGTCCCGGATCACCACCGTACTCTGTAATATGTTGAAAAACCCAGGCCACCGACGCAGCTGCATCTTCGATATATGCAGGTGCTTGTACCTTGGGATTTAATCGATAGTTGACCGCCACTACCGCTATGCCCTGATTCTTTAAAGCTTCCGGAATAAATTTATTTCCACCGGTGAGTCCACCCCCGTGAAACCAAACTACCGTAGGATATCCCTCGATATTTTCAGGGTAGTAAAGATCCAGAACACACCGCTCCTGTATATATGCATCTTGCTCCGACTCTTCCTTCGGGTAATAGGCGAGATCAGTTTTTAGTTGGTAGATTACCTCCTGTGCCTGCAGAACTTCAGCAGCACAAAAAGCCAGAAATAAAATGATAATCTTTTTCATTTTCAATTAGTTTTAGCCCATCACCAGGGTAGGTGATTCATCAGTATTTAAAAGGGAAACTAGGAAAAATTCCCTAAATAGAGCACCCCCATTTTTGGAGCAGCAAGAAAAATAAATACCGGCGGCTTCTTACTTTTGTTGCCTTGGAAAACAAGCATAATATCGGAACAAATCTTAAGAAATTATCCACAAGGATTATCATTGTCATTTTAGGACTTTTTTTTTGGTTTAGTACCGGACCACAGGGAGTTTCTATGGAAGCCTGGCGGCTGTTCGTTTTGTTCATGAGTGTAATTCTCTCTGTTCTGACCAATGCTTTTCCAATTCTGTGGGCAACGATAGTGGCTCTTCTTGTGATTTTGACCAGTGGCATATTACCACCGTCCACTGCTTTTTCCGGTTTTACGCAAAGTTTTATGCTGCTGATTGTCACGGCCTTTCTGGCTGCTAAAGCGGTAATCCGGTCCGGTCTGGGACGCAGAGTGGCGATGTGGTTAATCAGTAGGTTTGGTAAAAGCACCTTGCATCTTGCCTACTGTATTTTTGTCACTGATCTGATCATCGCCCCGGCTATTCCCAGTAATACAGCTCGTTCCGGCATCTTATTTCCAATTGTTAATGCTCTTGCCCTGGATACCGGATCCTTGCCAGATGAAAAATCGCGCAAGCGCACAGGAAGCTATATCATGATGTGCAGTATTGCCAGTCTGAGTATCTCGTCTGCCTTATGGCTCACCGGGATGGCAGGAAATTTTATTGCCGCAGAAATTGCTAAGAGTTTTGGGGTGACGTTTACTTTCTTCAATTGGTTGCTGACCGCTTCCCTTCCTTGCCTAATGGCCCTGGCGTTACTGCCTTACCTAATACAACGGCTCTATCCTCCCGAAATCAAAGACACCACAGAAGTGATGATCTCTGCACAGAAGACACTTGGGGAATTAGGCCCCCTAAAGAGGCAAGAATGGATTACTTTATCTGTATTTGCGTTGATGATCGCTTTATGGGGTTTGTCGGGAATCCTCCATATTAGCCTGGCGTTGGTTGGTATTTTGGGATTGACTGCGCTTTTTGTGACCGGGGTATACCGGTTCACCTATCTGAAAGACGAGAAGGGAGATGCTCTGGAGACATATATCTGGTTTTCCATCATGTATATGATGAGTACTCAATTAAATGAGCTGGGATTCATACAAGTCATAAGCCAGGAGATGAGTGGAATATTTCTTCACTTCCATTGGTTTTACTCCTATCTTCTTTTAACGCTTGTCTATGTATTCGTGCACTATTTATTTGTCAGTCAAACAGCACATTTATTGGCTCTCTATGCCATCTTTCTGGAAGTGGCAATTCAATCTAATGTGCCGGCTGCTTTAATGGCTTTTATGTTAGCGTTTGCCACTAATTATTTTTCGGCAATTACTCCTCAGGCATCAAGTAGCAACATCATTTTTGTTGGCAGCGGATATATTCATCCGGGGGAAGTCTATAAAATAGGACTGTTTGTAACCATAATTAATCTTACTATTTTTCTCTTATGCACTCCCTGGATTATTTGGATTACTACCTGATTTTCCAAATATTAATCAACAAGCCATTTTAACCAACAAAACAATAAGTTGAATATTCCTAATCCGCCCACCTCGCCAATTGCTACTCCACTTTTACTGTCTAATTTTTTTAGAAATCAGGATTTTGCCAAGGAGCCATTCCATTGCTTATATGCGTTTGAGTAAAGTAATTTATCGACATTGTGAAATCAGCCATCTTTTCCTTGAAACGTCTCAGTTTAATTTTTTTTGTCGGACTGACCTTTTCAGTACATGCCCAATCCAAACGCACTATGCATGATGATCAAAAAGGCCTGATGGCTGCAATTGGTTACACCATTGGTTATTCGAGTCATGCTTCACATTATGAGATCATGGATCTCATTAAAATCAAAAAATTCAGCGGCTTACGGCTTATCAATATCGATGCCAGACTGGGGTGGGTTTTCACCTCCAAATACTCACTTTATGCCACCTGGAAATTATCTCCTGCCATCACCACTATATCACCCTATCGTACTGATTACAAAGGTCTCTCATTGGCCGTTATTCCTGGACGTTCCCATAAAATTACATTGAATGCAGGGGCAGGAATTTACCAGTCAAAAGTGAGTAAAACGGAAAAATCGGGCGATGGAGTCCTGGGAAATATTGGCATTGGATATAATTTCAGCGAAAATGCATCCTTTGATCTGGTCGTTCTCACGGGTAATCTTAAGCCCGGAAATATCGAGCCAAATCCTTTCCCTTCCAAGGAAACAAATATCAGTGCTGGAATTATATATCAATTTGGGCAATTCAGATAAATGATCTCCTTTTAATATCTACTGCTATCCATATCTTTGATCGGATATGGATCTCATTAATTTCATCGATTATAGCGGGACTCTGGTATTTGCCATCAGTGGAGTGTTGGCGGGTGTGGATCGTAAATACGATCTTTTTGGGGCATTTATGTTGGGATTTGTCACCGCTGTTGGAGGGGGTACACTCCGGGACCTGCTCATAGGCAGTACACCGGTAGCCTGGATGCAAAATCAAATTTATGTCTACCTGATCATCAGTGCCATCCCCATTTGTTATGTTTTGAAAAATCCCATTCAGAAAATGAAAAGATCCTGGTTTCTATTTGACACGATCGGCATTGGTTTATTTACGATCCTTGGTTTGCAAAAAACCTTGTCATTTGGACTTTCTCCATTGATTGCCATTATGATGGGCGTTGTTTCAGCAGTCTTTGGTGGTGTCATCAGAGATGTACTCTCCAATCAATCACCATTGATTTTCCGGAAGGAGATATACGCCTTTGCTTGTTTAGCCGGTGCCGTGTTGTTTATTATTTCCGATCACTTTTTTGCGGAAAATATATCGATGGTTATTTCCATCATTTCGGTGATTGTTATCCGATTATTAGCCATTAAATATAAGTGGTCTTTACCCTTCAATCCTTAGGAGGGTGTGGAAAATACCCATCTTGCACTGACACTAAAACAATATTATTTCACACGAAGGAGGATAAGCCGTTCTCGTCGGCTTCAGCGTCAAACTGAGTATTTCAACGCCCTCCTCATGCTGATTTCAATTAACAAATGTTTTATGGCGGCGAAATCATATTTCCCGGAGATATTTTCGATTGGTAATTTTGGGCTATCTCCCTGCTTTCTGTGCCATTCATTTGTTACAATTGCTTTCCACCACGAAACGGCTTGCCTAACCTTATTTCTTCTGGTTAAGAAGATATGTTTGCCATTAGGGAATATTTTTTCCCATACGGCAAAATTTGAAATATTGCCTGAAGGAGAATTGTCCTTGACCACTGGAAGCAATTTTAGCTCGTTGATGATCGGGTCATCTTCTTTTTTAGGTGCATTAGTCTTAATTCCGAACACGCCATTAGATCCCGATCCTAAGCGATAGATAATCTCCTGAAGATGAGAATAATCCTTTGCTTCATATTTGCTTATTAGACTTTTACTGCCGTTAAGATTAAATATTTCACCAGGATGTCCCAATACTTTGGATGATTCCAAACCTTTGCAAAGCAGTGTACTGCCATTTCTTTGACTAAACCAAATCGTGTAAAATGCTAACATTATTTTTGGCTCTTTAATGTATGTGTAAATTAATTTATTTCGAAGTAGAATTATTTAAATTGTATTTACTATAATCCGGGGTTTAATTTGCCACAATCAATGAGTTGTTAGACTTCTTCTTTGTTGGATTTTTGACAGAGTCAGATGAATTTTCTTGTAAAATAGAATTCGTTTCTCGGTTTACACATGGATAATTATTCTTTCTTATTCTTAAATGATCAGTCAAGCAAGGCATCGAAATACGAATGCTATCACCGACCAAAGAAATGAAGCACAAGTGCACCCAGAGGGACTCGAACCCCCAACGTCTGATCCGAAGTCAGATATGATATCCATTTCACTATGGGTGCAAAATGTGCCGCTCATGATACGTCATACAGGCGAAAACGCAAACTGTTTCTGTTACAATGTTCCCATGTCAATCAAGCCGAAGTGCGATAAATGCCAAACGGAATTGGTTAATTTTGGCGGTATTTTACTCAGTCCGCCCGACGGTAATTCAAAAGTGATCAAATACCACCTTTGCCAGTCATGTTGTGCTGAAATTGAATCAAACCTGACCCTTTAGCATATGCAAATTAACCACTCCCACATCCCAAACGAAGTCCGCAATATAGCCGAAACACTAGAAACGGCTGGTTTTCAAGCGTATTTAGTCGGTGGGTGCACCCGCGATTTACTGCTTGGTCGCACACCAAAAGACTGGGACATCACCACCAACGCTACACCTGAACAGATTCAGGCGCTTTGGCCCGCTGACGACACCTTTTGTAACAATGATTATGGCACCGTCGGGGTAAAAACCGACAGCGAAGAGGCGAGTGTGGCCGTGATTGAGGTCACCCCATACCGCAAGGAAAGTGATTATTCTGACGCGCGGCGGCCTGATCGTGTGGAATTTGGCGTTAGTTTAGAGGAAGATTTGGCCCGACGTGACTTTACCATCAACTCCATTGCCTATCGACCAGCCACGGGCGAGCTGGTCGACCAATTTAACGGTCTGGCGGACCTGGCTGCTGGACGCCTCGCGACTGTTGGCAACCCAGACGAACGCTTTCGAGAAGATGCGCTCCGCATGATGCGAGCTGTCCGCCTCTCCGCCCAGCTTGATTTTATGATTGAAAGCACGACGCTTGCCTCCATTGCCGAAAATCACAATATTTTAAGCCGTATTTCAATAGAACGTATCGCCGACGAGTTTTCCCGCCTCCTTATGAGCGACACGCCGATGCCGGCACTGGTCATTATGGAGCGGCTTGGGCTGTTGCAGTACGTTATTCCTGAGCTAGAAGAGGGAATTGGCTGCGTCCAAGGTGGCGCGCATGCCTTTGACGTGTTTGAGCACAACCTGCGTACCTGCCAAGCGGCAGCAGACAAAGGCTACAGCCTGGCTATGCGCTATGCCGCCGTACTGCACGATGTCGCCAAACCACGCACCCGCGGCCAGGGCAAGCATAAAGAATACTCGTTTTATGGGCACGAAGTGGTGGGGGCACGAATGGCCAATAAAGTCCTCAACCGATTAAAATTACCCCGTCAGCTCATTGACGAGGTGGTAGCTCTGGTGCGCTGGCACATGTTTTTTGCTGATCCTGAACTGATTACCCTCAGTGCGGTACGTCGCACCATTACCCGCATTGGTGAAGATAACATCGAAAATCTCCTTAATTTACGCGTCTGTGACCGCATTGGTACCGGCCGCCCGAAGGAACAACCGTTTCGTTTCCGCCAGTACAAAGCCATGGTGGATGAAGCCTTGCGCGAGCCAATCTCGGTAAAACTGTTAAAAATCAACGGCGAACGCCTGATGGAGCTGACCGGCGAGAAACCCGGGCGCAAACTAGGCTGGCTATTGCATGCCCTTTTGGAAGAAGCGCTTGATGACGCCAGCAAAAACACCGTCGAGTATATGGAACAGCGGGCTCTCGAGCTCAATCAGCTACCCGAAACCGAGCTTCAAACCCTAGCCGAAGCCGGCAAACAAAAACAAGCCGAAGAAGAAGCCGCAGCCCTTGCGGAAATCGCCCGGGCACATAAAGTGGGGTAGTGTAAAATACGTAAAAACACCAACTCAAGAGCTGGTGTTGCAATTTGCAAAAATTATATGCGCTAAGGGCCGTTTTATGTCACCGCGACGCTCAATAACCACTAGACGATCAACGTCTGCGGTGGACCCGGACGGGAAAGAGCTGTTCCGCAGCGATGTAACGTGTGGTGCGTAGTTTACACCAACCCAACGAGGTGAATACACACCGGCTGATTCCTTGACTCTACTATACACCTCGTAATGTAACCAGCGTAGCTGCTCGGTGGAGCGTACTCGATGCACAGGAATATCGCACAACACTCCAAAATAATCAGGCTGAACAGCAATCAGCCTAACGGACGCTTGTGCATGTGGCAGCACGATGTCTTGAAACAAGGCCGCTACATTTGGTTTTATGTCATTTTCAGGCAGAGAAAACCAAGGGAATACCGTACAGTGTAGAGGTGTTCTGCTTGTATAATCCCTCCACATAGGCATTGGTGCCAGTGGCAATACCACACAGTAGTCAGTAGACATGGTTGCTACTCCTCTATAACTCTACTTGAAGACTAGCAAAAAAGTAGGTGGCGCACAACAACTATCGGACAGTAGCCTGTCCTTTATAAAATGAGGAACTACACAATAAAAAAGAGCCTGAGGTATCGGGAGCTGACGTGGTGGTGTCAGCTGCCGGTATCTCAGGCTCTTGAATGAGCTTATATAGGGCTCTATAGCCCCGGTGTCCGCACTTTGCTAGGACAGTTCGAAGCTCTACGTTGTGTTGTAGGAATTCTTTTGGTGAAGTTGTTTGGTGGTGATTAACGACTTCTCAAATTCCTGTGGGATATGTGTTCGTTATAACGAACGTTGTAGATAGAATTGATTTGGAGGTAATTCTAAGTTGTTTTGAAGATCTCTTTACGGCCACTCGACCGTAGAGGCTGGGGGCTGATCGGAATAGTTTCTGTTCAGTCCTCAACCTCTCGGTTGTAATGAATGGTGCGCGCCCTTTCTGGGCCTGCACATATACTACTCCTTTAAAAGACAGTGTAAAGGACAAGCTGTTTGTTAGTTGGGGATAACTGTCTTTTACAAAATATATTTGACGAAATTGAGAATCGTGTGTTTATAAAACTACAATTCAAGGGTTAGTTCTATCGATACTGGACAATGATCTGAACCCAAAACATCTGGGTGAATCTTGGCACTGGTGAGAATATCGCTAAGACGTTCATCGGCCATAACATAATCGATTCTCCAACCAACATTGCGCTCGCGTGCACCGCCCCAATGTGACCACCAGGTGTAGAGCTCTGGGGTAGCCGGGTGAAACACGCGCAGGGTGTCGAGGAACCCGGCTTGAAGCATTGCATCGAAGCCCATGCGTTCTTCGGCTGTAAAACCTTTCTTCCCTTCGTTAGGTTTTGGTCGAGCTAAATCGAGTTCCGTATGTGCCACATTGAAGTCGCCACAGAAAATTACTGGTTTCTGTTTTTGTAGTGAAACCATGTACTCAAGATAAGCAGGGTCCCACTCTGTTCGCATTGGTATCCGAGAGAGATCATCCTTAGCGTTTGGCGTATAGACCGTACTAATGAAAAAATGCTCAAATTCAAGGGTTAAAACCCGTCCTTCCTTGGTTGTGTCGCCGTATTTATCGTTTAAAACGTGCTTTTTAGTAATTTTCTCTGGAATACCATAAAAAATTGCTTCTGGTTCATGTTTGGTAAATATCGCCGTTCCAGAATAACCCTTTTTCTCGGCGGAATGCCAATATGATTCATATTCTGGGAAATCTAGCTCCACCTGGTCTTGGTTGGCCTTGGTTTCTTGTAAACAAAGAACATCCGGCTGATGTTTGGCAATAAACCTTTGTAAATCACCCTTTTTTAAGACTGCTCTAATACCGTTAACGTTCCACGAAAAGATTTTCATATTTGTATATGATAACTATACTTATATTAGATACTGATAACAAGTTTTAAATTGCATATTTATATGGAACTTGTATAGTAAAATCTGGCCCAACAACCTTCTTAAAGGAGAGCGTCATGTACCTGGACTTTATCCTTAATGTTATGTTCTTCGTTTTGGTTGCATTCTTCATTATCATTTACCTCGGTGACATTCATTGCTGGCTCGCTGGTGCTCTGGGGCAAGGGAAGTATCGTGATTACTGGCTAAGGCAAAGTCCTTTGGTCGCATTTTTCTTTCTGATCTTTGGCACAATCTTGCTTTTACCCTTCATGATTCAATACCTGCTCAAGTTCATTGAAGATGTCTTGGCTTACGTCAGCCTGCTTTTTGGGCTTATTGGAGAATATATCCGCTACTTAGGAGAAGAGTTCTTGAAATTCAAACTAACTAATCCATTGCAGTCGCTGGCGAAGTTTTCCCTGCTGGGAATTGGCTACATTTTTATCAGCCTAAGCGTTTTGGTTATTACAACAGCCGGACTGATTACCAAACTTACTAGCCGAAGAGTAGGTGTCGCTTGAGGGATCGCCGAGCAGGAACATCTAGGGACTTATTTCGTCCTTGGGAATGACGGCCAGAAGCTTTGCTTCTGGCCGTTTGATATTAAAAAGTTGTGTTCATACATATATTATATGAATACGCTGAAATATCTTGGACCGGGAAATCAGGCTTGCACTCTAAAACAGAAGTAATACACTATATATAGAAGCTTAATCTTAAAAGATAAATAATAAAATATGGATAGCAAACCAGAAGAATTTACTACTAATCCAGAAACTCAGACAAACGCTGAAAGCACTACTCCAGTTACTCCTTCACCAGTTGCGGAGACTACCACTGAAGACACAAAATCAAACTCTTCTGAACTGGAGTTTTCTGAATACACTATGATGGCTGCCTTAGCTTATGTGGGTCCGTTAGTCTTCATTCCTTTATTTATGAAGAAAGACGATCCTTTTACTTTCTTTCACGTTAAACAGGGACTAGTTCTGTTCGGTATGGAAGTCGTGCTATGGCTAGTAGGGGGGTGGTTTATGATGGGTATCATGTTTGGACCAATGTCTACTATACTAATGGTTATTAAGTTAGTTATATTTGTTTTAGCTATACTTGGTATCATGAACGCTCTAAAGAAGGTCCAGAAAGAAATTCCAGTTGTTGGCAAATTTGCCCATCATATAAAGATTTAGAGTTGAGGATGGACTATTACCCTAACCTAGATTAGTGGCTTCATCGGAAAAGCTTGTGTTTATGTGTATATGTGCTTTAATAAGCACAGCGAAACAGCACTCCTCCGAAACAAGGTGAAAGCGTTGATCAGGTGAAGTAAAGTTTTGTCGTTAATCAAAGTATAAATAAAAATCAAATGACAGGTTCAATTGTTCGAAAGAGAGATAATGGTTATGGTTTTATTAAGCCAGATAATGGTGATAAGGATGTTTTCTTTCACGCACAATCTCTAGTAGACGTCGCTTTTGACGATCTACAAGAAGGTGACATGGTTACTTTTGATGTAGAGCAAGGTCCAAAAGGCCCAGCTGCAACAAATGTACGCCTAGCATCAAACGGTGGCGTTGCTGCTAATGACGCTCAATAATTAAGCCTCACTAAGAAAATGACCACGCTCCGTACGGAGCGTGGTCATTTTCTTAGTGAGGCTTAATTATTGAGCGTCATTAGCAGCAGCGCCGCCGTTTGATGCTAGGCG
>JAGQWV010000236.1 GCA_020437045.1 Saprospiraceae bacterium
TTACCGCATACCGGCACTGGTTACCGCCACCGACGGTACCGTTATCGCTGCGATAGACGACCGGGTTTCTTCCTGTGATGATTTACGCTCGAACCAGGATATCAATATCGCCATCAGAAGAAGCAAAGACCACGGTGCCAACTGGGGTCCGCTGGAAACTATTATAGATTTTCCTCCCGGCCAATCTGCATCAGATCCATCGATGATTGTTGATGAAATGACAAACGAAGTATTTCTATTTTATAATTATATGGACTTAGACCAAGAAACCGGCATCTATTATTTACATCTGGTAAAAAGCTCTGATTACGGAAAAACCTGGAGTGAACCACTAGACATTACCAATCAGGTGACTAATCCTGCATGGCAAAAAGATTTTAAGTTTATTACTTCCGGAAGAGGCACCCAAACAAAGGGCGGTAAACTGTTACATTGCCTGGTAAATCTGGAGCATGGCGTACATGTCATCTACAGCGATGATCACGGAGTGCATTGGGATTACATCGATACACCCATCGTACCAGGTGATGAATCGAAGATCATCGAATTAAATGACGGAAGCTGGATGATCAATACGCGAGTCAAAGGCGGCACTCGCTATGTGCATATCTCCAAAGATGAAGGTAAAACCTGGCTGGGAAAAGCTGTGTCTGACCTAGCCGATCCTGCCTGCAACGCCAGTCTGATCCGGTATCCATCCCTTGCTGGTGATCAAAAGACACGCTTGTTGTTTTCGAATGCCAATTCACCAACAGACCGGATTAATATGACAGTCCGACTTAGTTTTGATGAAGGGGAGAGCTGGCCGATTCAAAAAACGATCTACTCCGGAAGTTCAGCCTACTCATCGATGACCATCCTTAAAAATGGTAATATTGGTATCCTTTTCGAGCGCGATGACTATCGCACCAATTCTTTTGTATCCTTTAGTCTTGATTGGCTGACGGAATAAAAGAGATCTACATTAAGTCTAACCTGGATAAACTTTTTGGCTTAGTAGCCAATCGCGGTACGAAATCTTAATCTTCGATGACCAGTTGAGATACCGTTTTACCCTCCAAACTGGACTCTCCCATCAAATAAGTGTCAATGGCGCGGGCTGCTTCGCGACCTTCTGAGATGGCCCACACCACCAGGCTCTGGCCTCGTCGCATGTCACCTGCGGAAAAGACATTTTCGATGCTGGTTTGATAATTTTGCGTCCTGACATTACCTCTTTCATCATATTCTACGCCAAGCAGATCCAGAAGCCCAGTATGTTGGGGATGTAAATATCCGATGGCCAGTAAAGCCAAATCACAGGGAAGGTCACGCTCAGTACCCTCGACTTCGGCAAATCCTGATCTACCGGTCAGTTGATCCCGGGTCCATTCGATATCAACTACCTTCAGCGATTTGACATTACCCTGATCATCCCCATGAAACGATTTGGTGAGCACAGCCCAGTGTCGATCCGCTCCCTCTTCGTGTGAGGAAGACGTCCGTAACATCATCGGCCATTGAGGCCAAGGTGTTTCTTCAGCCCGGCCGTCCGGTGGTTTCGACAGCAGTTCGATTTGTGTAATGGACTCAGCCCGATGTCGGTTGGAAGTACCCACACAATCTGACCCGGTATCTCCTCCACCAATGACAATGACATTCTTGCCAGTAGCCATCAGAACCTCATCAGGATTGATGGATTCTCCGGCGATCCTGCGATTACTTTGTTCTAAAAATTCCATAGCAAAGTAAATTCCCTTTAATTCCCTGCCGGGAATTTTCAAATCTCTGGGAATCGTAGAGCCACCACACAAACAAATGGCATCAAACTCTTCCTGAAGTGATTCCACAGAAATATTCTCACCTACATTGGCATTTGTCTGAAACTTTACCCCTTCAGCTTCCATGACGGCAATTCGCCGGTCGATGACATGTTTTTCCAATTTAAAATCTGGAATACCATATCGAAGGAGACCACCAATTCTATCTTTGCGTTCAAAGACAGTCACCGTATGGCCGGCCTTATTCAGTTGAGCTGCCGCTGCCAATCCGGAAGGTCCTGAACCAATTACTGCAACTCGTTTTCCCGTCCGTTCACTGGGAGGATATGCTTTGACCAGGCCTCTTTCGAATGCCTGTTCGATAATACTTTTTTCGATATGCTCAATGGCCACAGCTGGCTGGTTGATCCCTAGGACACAAGCCGTCTCACAAGGCGCCGGACAAATCCGTCCGGTAAACTCTGGAAAGTTATTGGTGGAACTCAATATTTCATAGGCCAACTGCCAATCTTCCCGGTACACCGCATCATTAAATTCAGGGATAATATTTCCTAATGGACAACCATTGTGACAAAAAGGAATACCACAATCCATGCATCTTGAAGCCTGAACTACGGTCTTTTCCACCGGAAACGGTAAATAAATCTCGCGGTAGTCATCAATCCGCTCTTTTGGAGGCCTGGATTTTGGTAATTCTCTGGTAGCTTTTAAAAAGCCTTTTGGATCTCCCATTTTCTCTCTTAGAAATTTTATAAAACTAACCTACTTTGACTTTTGCAGCTTCGGCTTCTTTCTTTTGCAACAATACAGCCTTATAGTCCTTTGGCATTACTTTCACAAAGTGCCTGGCATCTTCGTCCCAATTATTTAGAATTTGCAGCGCCAAAGCACTGCTGGTATGTCTAAAATGTTCCCGAATCAATCTCCGGGTGTCATCCAGGTCTTCTGGGGCTGGTTCTTCCAATTCTACCATACCCATATTGCAGGACTCCTGGAATTTGTTTTCCGGATCATAGATGTAAGCGACTCCACCACTCATTCCTGCGGCAAAATTTCGGCCCCACGATCCAAGATTTACGACGGTACCTCCTGTCATATATTCACATCCGTGATCTCCTACACCTTCTACAACTGCTGTCGCACCGGAATTACGTACTGCAAAACGTTCTCCCGCCACGCCATTGATGAATACTTTACCGCTGGTTGCCCCGTAAAGTGCCACGTTACCGATGATAATGTTTTCTTCCGCTTTATAGCGTATTCCTTTTGGTGGATATACTACAAGTTTTCCGCCGGAAAGTCCCTTTCCGAAATAGTCATTACTGTCACCGGTCAGTTCCAGTGTCAGTCCTTTCGGAATAAATGCGCCGAAGGACTGTCCGCCGGCACCCTTACAATGTACCACATAGCTGTCTTCGTCCAAACCTTCCGGATATCTTCTCGTAATCTCCGA
>JAGQWV010000237.1 GCA_020437045.1 Saprospiraceae bacterium
GCAAAACATTTCAAGAATTATTACTTAATCGGTGCATTAGTGTTAGGTGGTGTTGGTCTCTATGCCCTCTATATTTTATTTGAACGTAAATTTCTAAAGTCACTTTTGGTTGGATTAAGCATCTTTTTCAGTATCCATACTATTTACAATCTGGTGACGTCCCTAAGATTCAAAAAAGAAATTTTAACGACTCGACTACAAGATCAAAATGGTTTACGGCAGGCAATGCAAAAGGCAGATTTTTTATTATTTAAGCCGGAATGGATGTGGGGACCATCACCAGACTATGGATTGATTTTTGGATTAAGTTACGTCAGGCATCGAGACAGATACAAAGAAATTATACATGGCATCAAACCAGAGGTGCTGACTTTTGAAGGTAACGACCGATCATTGATGAATATGCGTGTTCTAAATATTCCGGATACTGCATTAGTTGATAAAACAATTGTAACGGTTGATCAATCGGTGCGACCCGCCAAAGAAATACTTGACTTTCTGCACGCAAGGTTGGAAATTATCGGTGTTGATAGTATTTATGGTACTCCGGAGACACCAATAATTTGCATTCGAACGGGCAAGTCAATTAGTCCTATCCAATGATGGCATTTAAATACCAGTTTAAATATTCATTAGATGATCCGCGACGAACGGAAGAACATCGCGAAATTATAAAAAGCAAATATTTCCTTAAAGAATTATACAAAGAATGGTACAATATCCTATTTCAGGAAATTCCGGATTATACCTCGAAAAGTATTGTTGAACTAGGCTCAGGGGGAGGTTTCTTGAAGGAACTTGCACCCAATATCGTTACCTCTGATTTTCTTCAACTTGATGATAACGATATGACTTTTTCTGCCCTAGACATGCCCTTCGCTGATAAATCGTTAGACGGCATCTTCATGATCGATACTTTTCATCATTTACCAGATTCATATTTATTTCTGAAGGAGGTAGAAAGAACCCTAAAAGATAAGGGAAAGCTTATCATGATTGAGCCGGCAAATTCGAAATGGGGCAAGTTTGTTTATCAAAATTTTCATCACGAACCTTTTATCCCGGAAGGAGATTGGACGATACCAAACACCGGTCCACTGAGCGGAGCAAATGGCGCATTGCCCTGGATCGTTTTTAAGCGTGATGTTAGGAAAATGCATGATCTGTTTCCATCCTTGGCCCTCTCCAATATTATATATCATACTCCCTTTACCTACCTTCTAAGTGGTGGTTTGACCTTCCGTTCACTATGGCCGGATTTCACGTATCGATCCTTTAGATGGCTGGACCATCTGAGTAGCAAGCTATTCCACGAGTGCTCGATGTTTATGACGATTATTGTCGAGCGAAAAAATCGAAACTAATCCAGGACGCAAAATTTTGATTAGTAAGCAGATTATTGGATCTTACCAGACTTCTACGCTAATTTCAGATAAACAATACTTTACATGATTTCAACTGCCAACCTAAAGGAAGCCCTCCAGTCCGTTACCACCATCCCCTTAATTCCTTATCGCCAAGGAAAAATCGACTATGAGGCACACCGGAAGAATGTACGCTACCTCATGGAAAATAACCATTTAAGTGGTCATCGACCGCGGGTAGTATGTATTGCTGGCACCAGTCTTATTCACCATATTAACAATCAGGAGCAAAATCAATTACTGGCGGTATCCGGATCGGAAATGCTTGATTCTGGAGTCCTGCTTTCTGCGATTGTTCCCAATCCTGTATCTAATATTGAAATTTTAGTCAGGGAGCAAGTTTCTCTTCAGCGCCCTCCGGATGCCTTTCTAATTATGCCATTGGGAGGAGTTTATAGCTCGGAGGGACTCTACGAAGGCCTGATGCAGCTGGGCGAACAATTGGGTAGTCGTTATAATGCCCGTCTCTTATTCTATCACCGTAACCAGCGGGATCACGACCAGGTGGTGCGGTTGATTAAGGATTCTGATCATTGGATTGGCATCAAAGTAGGTACCAATGTCGATGAAGTTCCTTCATTGGTGGAAGAAGTTGGCGACTCTGGGTTGGTAATCTGGGGCATTGGTGACCGGAGTACAAAAGCAGCACAACTCGGAACCACTGGTCATACCTCTGGAATTTCTGTAGTATACGCAAAAGCTGGCGATGAAATTAATAATGCACAATTGGCCGGAGATTATGAAAAGGCTTATGCGCTGGAAAAAAGGATTCATGATCTGGAAAATATTCGTTTTATCAATGGCCGGGAATTTAACTATTCGGCAGTTCTGGAAGCAATGATCCTTAGTGGTTATACAGATATCGATGGGGGAGAAGGAGGTCCATTTAATCCACGGGTATCTTCAGAAGTCTCTGAAATCGTACGCCGTGCAATCGAGGGCTTGGATGATTTGCATTGATATGCCCTTGGAGATGCTATGATAAAACCCAACTAATAGGGTCAAAAAATAGAGAAAAAAGGAAGTTTTATTTAAAGTGAAACTATCCAGAATAGGCAGGATTGTATCCTGCCTACAAACTTTTAGATCCATGCCTCTTCCATTCTTTATGAACACATTTATTTTAGCCGCTAGCTTCTCCCTGAGTATTGCGGATAATTTGGATCATAAGGTTCATTGTTGGTGAACAGGGCATAAATTTGAAGCAATAGTTTTCCTTGGATGGCTACATTCCCTTTCATTTTTATACTGGTTTTGACGAGGCGAGACGATGGAAGATGCCAGGTGGTAACTGACTGAGGATCAACGAAGTCAAAAGCGACGAGAACGGCTAATCTTCCTTCCGGTGAAATAGTATTGTTTTAATGTCAGCGCAAGATGGGTATTTACACACCCTCCTAGCGACGAACCACCGGACCTTTGACATCTGGTTCGTCGATCAGTTGTTGCATTTTGGTCAACAAACGGATGTATGACATACCGGCTAATTCATAATTGGTGTATTTAAATTCTGATTTTGGTAAACGTTTGGCGGATTTAGTTTCCTTAAATGCTTTATTAGCCATACTGATGCCTATCCAACTACTGGAATCTGCAGCTACTTCATCAACACTAAGTAGATCTCCTGTTACGCTTCGAAAGTATAGAAAATTATCTGGGTCGTATATGATCCATTTACCGTCAATATTGATTTCCGCAAAAGTGTGATCTCCAGGGGCACCCATTTTCTTTCGATGATGTAATACGCGGTGTTGGCTATACCCCAGCATTTGCGAAAAACCTACGATGTTATATGATTGATAACCGCAATTACCGACCCCCCCTTTTATAACAGTAGCAATAGTTCTGCTGTTAAATGACCGGGGATAACGCCCCCCCGGTACATGTCTTACGTTAGCATGTAGCCACTCCGTCATAGACACCAATTTTTCGGCAGGGTCGTCGATGCATGCTGTTTGAGATCGCAATATATCGGCAAGAAAGACCCATTCCTTTTCCGTTTCACTTAGTTCTATATCACCGGTAGCTAAAGCGAAATACAATAGAAAAATACCCAAATTATACATTGTCAAGATTTTTACATCTCATGAATCTCCTTGGTAAAAACAATAATTATACCTATTCTATTCTCATAGCTTCTAACCAGGAGACCGTTGAAATACTCAGGTTGATTTCTAAAGCCGTAAATCGTTGTTTTTTGACGATGCGAGACGAAGGAGGTTACCCGTCGGTAACTGACTGAGGATCAACGAAGTCAGGCGCAAGGAGAACGACTGGGTATTTCAATAATCAAAGGACTTTCCTATATTTTACAGCGCGAGCTGGGTATTTCAACAGCCTCCTAGGGGTTATAAACCGACAACTTCGACTTATCTTCACTATCGATGTCACAGTAAAAATAGACTTTCTGGGTATACAGGCATACAAATGAAAGATCCAATCAACAAATCGCTGGAGGAAGTTTACGCCACGGTCAATACCGAAAAGAAGGGATTTTTCCGGAAACTCATGGCATTTATGGGGCCGGCCTACTTGATTGCTGTGGGATATATGGATCCGGGAAACTGGGCAACAGATATTGCCGGTGGAAGTCAATTTGGTTATTCATTGATCTGGGTATTATTGATGTCTAATCTAATGGCCCTCTTGCTGCAAAGCCTGAGTACCAGATTGGGAATCGTGAGTGGGAGGGACCTGGCTCAGGCATCCAAAGAAACCTATAATTCTCCCACCAATATTTCGCTTTATATTCTCGCAGAAATTGCCATTGCTGCCACTGATCTGGCTGAAGTGCTGGGGATGGCCATTGGTCTACAGTTACTTTTTGGTATTCCACTGATGTGGGGGGTGTTGCTAACTTTTCTGGATACTTTGATTCTGTTGTTTTTAATTCATCGGGGTATGCGGGTGATGGAGGCATTTATTTTGGCCCTTATTGGGATTATAGGTTGTGCCTTCTTTATTGAAATGATATTTGCCAAACCCAATCTTACCGAACTGGCATCCGGTTTTATTCCCTCCCTTGAAAACGAATCTGCGCTCTATATCGCCATCGGAATTATCGGGGCTACCGTAATGCCACATAACCTGTACCTGCATTCTTCTTTGGTACAGTCAAGACAATTTAAACGAAATCTACAAGGCACAAAAGATGCCATTCGATTTAATCTTATTGATTCGACCATTGCCCTTAATTTGGCCTTTTTAGTGAATGCAGCCATACTGATTTTAGCGGCTTCTACCTTTTACCGGGCAGGCATGTATGAAGTTTCCGAAATACAGGATGCACACCGCTTTCTCGAACCGATCCTGGGCACCCATCTGGCTCCGGTATTTTTTGCCATCGCCCTGATTGCTGCAGGCCAAAGCTCTACATTAACAGGAACATTGGCGGGACAGGTTGTTATGGAAGGTTACCTAAATCTCCGAATCCAACCCTGGATCCGCCGTCTTATAACCCGATTGCTGGCTATTGTCCCTGCAGTAATTGCTATCATGGCATTTGGAGAACAGGTGACCGGCAAACTTCTGATCCTAAGTCAGGTGATCCTGAGTCTGCAACTAGGATTTGCCATTATTCCCTTAATTCACTTTGTAAGTGATAGGCACCGAATGGGAAAACTAGCCATCCGTTGGTGGGTAAAAATTCTTGCCTGGTTGACCGCTTCCATTATTGTCGGTTTAAATGTCCAGTTAGTCATCCAGCAATTAGGATTGTGGCTCGATAGTACGAATCATCCCTTGCTGGTCTATACGATAGTGGTACCCTTATTTGTCGCCGCTGGTATTCTTTTATTACATCTATTAATTAGCCCGTTGATAAAGACCATTTTAAGAGAGCCAAAAAACCAACTTCATGCGGAAACCGGTGATCTGAATCTCTCTGAGAAAAAGGAATTTCGCCGCATAGCCATTGCCATTGATTTTAGTGACATCGACCGGCAAACACTGCAAGACGCCATTGCCATTGGAGGTGATGATGCTCATTATCTGCTGATTCATGTGGTTGAATCTGCAGGAGCCATGCTGCTGGGTGCGGAAATCCAGGATAAAGAAACGGCTGACGATGCACTGCGTCTGCAAACATATGCCTCGGCGCTTCAGGATCAGGGGTTAAAAGTGGAAACACAATTGGGATTCGGCAATCCAAAATTAAGTATTCCCAAAGCGGTGGATGACTTCAATGCTCAACTCCTGGTGATGGGTGCACATGGACACCGGTTTTTCAAGGACTTAATTTTTGGGACGACAGTTGATGCGGTCAGGCACAATGTCACCATTCCGGTTTTCATCGTGAGAGAAGATTGAGACCAAGTAACCGTTATGCAAAATAGCCCAAGCGTTTCTTTATAAACCATACAATTTATCTACCTTTCCTTTCAGCTTTTGATCCTTAAAATCAGTCGAATTATTATGAAGTTTATACACGTTGCTTTATATCCAGGTGTTCTCGGATTATTTTTATTGATGGCCTGTAAGGAGTCGACACCATCGACACCAGAAGATCAGACAAATGCTGGTACCGAGCCTAGCGAATGGATAAATTACTTGGCAGAAGGACAGGCAAAAGGTAAAAATATTGTTCTGGTGAGTGGTGATGAAGAATATCGCTCTGAAGAAGCATTGCCTCAATTAGCCCAAATACTGGCAAAAAGGCATGGATTCAATTGTACGGTACTTTTCGCCCAAGATCCGGCGGATCCAGGCCGACTTGACCCCAATTACTTGAAAAATATTCCCGGATTGGAAGCCCTTGATATGGCGGATTTAATGATCATTTTTACCCGATTCAGAGATCTTCCTGATGACCAAATGCAACATATTGACAAGTTTCTCAAGGCAGGTAAACCAGTGCTGGGTATCCGTACCGCTACGCATGCCTTTAATGTCCTGGATTCTACCAGCAACTGGAAGCATTATGGTAATTATTACGATGGTGCGGATTATCCGGAATGGAAAGATGGCTTTGGGCGTTTGGTCCTTGGCGAGCATTGGGTAAGTCATCATGGGCATCATAAGCACCAAAGCACCCGGGGAATTATGGCTGCTGGTGCTGAAGATCACCCAATTACCAGAGGCCTTCAGGATACGGACATATGGGGTTCTACCGATGTTTATGGTATTCGATTGCCACTCCCCGAAGATGGTCAGCCAATCATATTAGGAGAAGTTGTAGAACGTAGTGGCGACTACGATGAAAATGATATTTTCTACGGTCTTCGTGAATCGGATACTACCGTAGCCACAAGCAATCCGGCCAGTAAAACTCCTTACAATCCGAATGATCCCATGATGCCTATCGCCTGGACTAAAAGCTATCAACTCCCGGGTGGACAGACTGGCAAATCTTTTACATCGACGATTGGATCATCAACGGATCAATTGAACGAAGGGGTACGACGTCTGTTGGTTAATGCTGTTTACTGGCTTAGCAACCTTGAGGTACCAGCTCGTGCTAATGTTGAGTTGGTGGGTGATTATCAACCATCTGCCTATGGATTTAAAAACGAGGAAAACTACTGGAAAAACAAAAATCTGAAGGTGGACGATTTATTAACTAAATGATTCACTAGTGCAGCATTAGTTTATTTACCTACTTCATATTTGACCGCCAAAATAGGGGAGTGGATTTTGTGACAGGGGTTTATCAGGGGCAGGAAGTAGGGCCGGGGTTAAGCTTAAATCTCCACCGTCTGCTCCTTTGGGATCGGGATGGAAGGGATTTGTTCTTTGGGTTTTACTGATCCAAATCCCTTTCTGACCTGACTTCCCCAGTTACTCTTACGGAGTACGAATTTATCCCAATTTCCCTTAATGGCACTGTAGACAACAATCGGATGAAAGAGTATGGGTTCGAGAAGTGCCACACCGAGAAGTGTTAGGATGGATTTGATGCCAGGGTATTCTTTATAAGTCAATTCCTTAACCAGAATGGTAAAACAGGAGAGCATAAATGCAAAGGAATAAACGAGTGTAAGCAGAAGTAAGAAATAATGCCAGTTGACCCATCCTAAGACCAACAGAACCAAAAAATAGAGGAGGCCAAAAAATTCAACCAGAGGCGCCATCCATTCGAAAAACAACCAAAATGGATAACTGATTAGACCCAAAATTCTAAATCGTGGATTAAACATCATTATTCGATGATCAAGTAATGTTTCGATCGTACCTCGGGTCCAACGATTTCGTTGACGAATTAAAGTAGCTATGGAGGTGGGTGATTCCGTCCAACAAAGTGGATCCGGAATATAATGTACTTTATATCTTTCTTTTCGCTCATGCATCAGCCGTCGCATTCGGACGACCAGTTCCATGTCTTCACCAACGGTCTCCTTCTTATATCCTCCGGCTTCAATTAGTATTGATTTATCAAATAGCCCAAAAGCTCCCGAGATGATCAATAGACCATTTAATCGGCTCCAGGCCATACGCCCCAGGAGAAAAGCTCTGAGGTATTCTAGTGTCTGAAACAATGCTAATAAATTTCGGGGAAGATTTACCTTAATAATCCTGCCATTTCGCACTTCACAGTCATTGGCGATTCTGACCACACCTCCCGTAGCAATCATTTTTACGTCTATTTCCTGTAAAAATGGTTCAACCATTCGCAGCAATGCATCATCTTCTATGATACAATCAACATCGATATTAGCCACATATTTTGCATTCGTATTATTGATGCCGGCATTGAGTGAATCTGCTTTTCCACCATTTTCTTTATCGACTACCAACAAATTCCTGAATGCCTCATTTTTCGAGCGATATATAGCTCGAATTGGAGCATGAGGTAAATTGCTGAAAGATTCTCTTTTTGCAGGAATTAAATCGTAAGCGCGAATCATTTTTTCCAGGGAATCGTCCTTACTACCGTCATTCACAATAACAATATCAAAGTCGTTATATCGTAATGATAGTAAGGACCGGATATTTTCAATAATGGTGGCACTCTCATTATAAGCAGGGGCGATAACCGCAATTTTAGGAGCTAAAGGAGAGCGTAAGAGATTATCAAAATTGACTGATTTTCGTTTTTTTAAATGGGCTCTAATAGCGCCGATAGAGACGATGCCTAGAATAATATAAATAAACATCAATGTACAGGCATACACCAAAATTGAATAATTGAAGAAAAATGCGATATCGTAATACAAACTACTGGGCATAAGCAAATTGTTCTAGGTCATAAGCAAGAGTCTTGACATAGGGATTTTGAGCCGATTTTAATCGTCTAATTTCATCTCCCGTTAATTTTATGGGATTTTGTTTGAGTATCGCTATGATGCTTACATAAGTCCATTGTGACATACTACCTTCAAGGTCTTTTAAAGTCATCAATGCATCCTTCTTTTTTAGTTTGATAAGAGAAACCCTGGCATTTCTTCGAACTTCACCATGTGGATGGTAGATGAGATCTGAAATTTCATCAAAAGCTTCCGAATACTCCAACGTTGACAATTCATACATCCCTCTCAACTTCTGGTGCCAGATAGGATTCCGCAATTTATTAAGAGAAAGTTCATTTAATTGAAGATCCTTGTAGAGTTGAAAAACCCGTGCAGCATATATACCGGAAAAATTATTGGTCAGTATTAGTAATTCATCAATTAATATTTTCTTATTGAACCTGGACTTATTTAGTCTTTGAATCTTTTCGATGATCTGTTTTCTTTCCAGTGAGTCACCAAGTAAATAATCAACTAAAAGTTGATGTAGTAAATGCTTTATTCTCAAAGCATGATTACTTTGATACGTATTAATAAACTTCAATAAGAAGACCACAATCAGCATTAAAACCGACAGCGTACTGCAGACAATAATGAGTCCAATAATCCACGTTTCATTCAGCGTCACCAATAGTAAAAGAGTTTGATGAAATAATTCGCTTGTTTTCTGCGGTCTGTACCAAATTGGAGCCATTGCAGTTCACCTCGCAATTGCATTTGCCAGGTCGAATTAAGCATTTGTGTCGTCTGCAATCCCAGATTAAAAGTCTTATTTCTGATTTCAGTGAGATCGATTCCGTTGAAGAATATTGTCAAGTCCGGATCATAACCATATCCAATCGAAAATGCACTATATGACTGATCGGAATGATAATATCGCTGCTGAAGTCCTCCGTAGAAATTCCAGGGGGCAGATAAATTTTTCAGCCCCATATTAAAACGACCAATAGTGAGAAACTGACCTGTATATTTTGATAGACTGATGGATGGGCTTAAGACCCTGGTCGTATCATGAAAGCTCAAGAACTGAAGCCCCATGG
>JAGQWV010000238.1 GCA_020437045.1 Saprospiraceae bacterium
TAACTCCTTCCAGATTCACGGCCAGATCGTTTTCGGGTAAAAGGTCTTTTTGTTGCAATATAAAAATGATCTTTTTTCTCCAGTCCGCATGTATAAAGTCAAAAAACTCCCAGGATGATTGCCGGTACGGATTTTTTGCTTCAAACACAAAAACAATGAGATCGGCGCCAGGGATGAAGCGCTCCGTAATTTCCTGGTGGTGAGAGATGATGGTATTGGTGCCGGGGGTGTCAACGATGGCTATTTCTTTAAGGATTTCTGCCGGCTGATAGATACGTTTGAGGTATGGGTTGATAATTTCTTCGTGCGGATATTCGCCATAAATGATCTGTTGAATGGTGTCGGTCATAGGTGATGGAGCCACCTTACAAATATCCGTTTCGGTTTCTAAGAGCGCATTGATAAAGCTGCTTTTTCCGGCCTTGACTTCTCCGACAATGACAAACAAAAAAGGCTCTTCGATCCGGTCCTGCAAATCGATAATGGTGCCCGTCAATCCTGCATGTCCGATCGTTTCGGTTAGTCCCAGCAGTTCTTGAATAGCATGAGCAATTTCTTCTCGCAATTCCTTTACCTGATCATCAATAACTCCTCTCATAATATACCTGGATTGGGTTTGTATTTACCAATTTTTGTTTTCCCTTTTATCGAGCTGAGATTATAAAACCACAGAATGAATCGATGAAGGGGAAACACTATTATCTCTCGAGGTTTCCGGTAAAGATACGGGTTTAAATAGCACATATTCACCCCATTAGGGCAGCTAGCTGGTCTCCCGTTCATTTGACGACAAACTCATCGATCAACATATAAGGTTTTCGTCCGGCGGAGGGATGCCACTCCGGTAACTGGCCAATCGTGTAGGCTTTGATTTTAACATATCGAGCTCTGATAGCCGGAATTTCACTAATGAAGTCCCTCTGAATACTACCGTATTGATCAATCGGTAGGTCGTGGTCTACCGTTGCTACTTTCTTAAAATCCTTGCCATTTTGCGAAATGAAATACTCAACTTTCTTCGGTAACAGTCGTAACCATTGTCCATACTGATAAAACGCCGATTCGAAATGATGTACTTTTTTAGAACTTCCCAGGTCTACAATAGCTTCCAGGTCCGCTCCGGGAAAGGCTAACCAATTATAAGCATATTCATGACTTCCCCGTTTTCCATCGGTAAGCATTTGGGCAGCATTTTCCGGTAATACCTCCTTTTCGGGACTAATGAAAGTCACCTTCTTACCAAAAGCGAGGTGTTCATCCATGCCCTGCGCCAATACACGGTACATCGCCGAGCGATATTCATCCGGTGGTGTACTCCACTCTTTAACCCGGGTGACACCTTGTCGGTTGCAGAGATCTGTAAAAGGGTCGATCAATTGGCGAATTTCCTGGTTGACGATCCAATGTCCATCTTTTTTAATGAATACCCCTCGCTCGCCCGCGTAGGTGTTTTTTGCTTGTTCCATACACGCAAATGAAAGAGGAAGGCGGGCGATGCGTACCCTTTCCAAAATTTCAGCATCTTTCTGCACCGCTATTTCTGCCTGGTCAAAGAGTTCGGAGTACCGTTCAATCAGTTCAGGAGTGAGGTATGAATCTTTCGCCGAGTTGGGGCTTCCAAAAATCCGCAAAGGACTAGCGGATGCCAGTAGCGCTTGTTGCATTTCATCAAGGTAGCTTTTTATATAAGGGGCACCTTGGTGATAGTAACCTTGGAGAAAGTCGTTTAGCAGAGAATCCTGATTCAGCCAGGGATCCCACATTAATTTCGCAATTAGATAAGCCCTCAGTTCTGCAAATTCTCCACCGATCTCGCGGTTGCCCTGTTCAAAAAGCGCAGAAACACCATTTGCTGCGAAAAACTGAATGTTGGGCTGTAGGGTTTGAAAGTTGGGAAAGGGACTGATCAGGTTGCTAAATTGGATTACATAATCCCAAACGATAATATCTTTTGCAATTTTACCCCAGGCAATGACATCATCCCGGAAGTCAAGCGAGGTGGAATCGGCACCAATAGGTCGATCGCGGTTTAGCTCAATACTGCATAGCATGATATTTACGTTTGCAGCCGGTTTGACGTTTTTTGGCGCACTTCTGCCATATTCATAGGCAAGGGTAGAAATGATTTTATCCGGAAATTCGGCGGCTACCTGATTGACAAAACGGACGATGGATCCGGAAGGCGACCCTTCCTGTTCGTCAAATGCCCGGCATTTTTCGCAGGTGCAATATTGTCGGTTATCATTTTGACTGACCGACCAGTAAGTGGCTTCCGGGTTTTGGGCTATAAAACGACGAAGATTTTGGATGGTGATCCTCAATACCTCCGGATGACTCAGACAAAGTTGGGTGGGTTGCCGTTCACCTTCCACTTCGGCAAAATATTCGGGATGAGCTTTGTAGTAAAGTTCGGGAGGAACCAATGCGTTGAATGTATGCACCCACATCCCCCAATCCGGTCTGTTTCCGTTTTCATCATGATCCAGTTTGTGCCAGTCTGTGTATTCAGTATCCCAGGTGATTCGGTAATGGGTATCTCTGAAATTGATAACCGGCAGCTGCGTTATATCCACATCCGGGATTTCAATGTGTTCTTTCTTTGGAATCACTTTTACGGTTGGACTAAACATCCGGCAGTCCAGAAATT
>JAGQWV010000239.1 GCA_020437045.1 Saprospiraceae bacterium
TGGGCTGGTATCGATTTACTGTAAACCAGCGATTGTAGAAATGTGAAAAATCTTGATGTATGCTCCCGTTGTCGAGTACTGATTGGGTTTTCCTGCACAAGCTGATTGTATAATTTGTTTTTTAGCTCGGTTTCTTCATGATCTTTCCAGCACTCTATAAAAAGGGTATCTGACTCTTGATAAGAACTTACCACATCATACATCTCACCCTGATACCGGAATTCCTGGGCATGTTCCCAGACTAATTCATAGAGTTGCTCAGTGGAAATCTTTAAAAGAGTGGTTTGCGATTCTGCATTAGCACGCATCCGGCTTTCGATGGTTTGTTCCAGACGATATTCCATCCATGTCAAATGCCCTGTAAACAATACAGTTGGGAGTACCAGAATACCAAAGAGCCATATGGAGAGTAATCGTTTCAGCGATAATCTTTTCGCGAAAATAGTCAAAATGGAGCGGAGGAGAAGAAGAATTGAAGGTAGAGGAAGAACGAAGAAACTGGAAAAAGAGATGTAAGCAGAGTGAGAAAATTGGTGCAACTGTCAAAGTATTGAGCAAATCTATAGGCTCGTCAATTAAAAAAAAAGTGCTTTTCGGGGATGGCAAACGAATAATTCGAAGTTATAGCTCAAAAAAGGCTCCTTATTTTTCATTGTAAGAATAATATTTAGTATTATCGTTTACGCGAATACTTTAAAATAGCTATAACAATGGTTGATTTTCTTGCATGGAAATATTGACCGAATGTTTAGCATTTGCCGCGCTATACCACAAAACTAAACCATGAACCGACCAAAACCACCTGACGACCGGTATTGCTGTGATTTGTCGCAGCTAAAGTCGCAGGTAGTAGGTTTGATATTTTATCCATTGGCGCTGCAAATCCTACTTTCCATCGCATTGGTAACAGAATGTCTTGGTCAGGATATTGAGCAAACTTTTCAAGACGTAAAGGGTAGATTTCAGGATCCGCTGACCTACACCGGACATCTAGGTTTTCAACTAAGTGCCTACCAGTCTAATCTAATGGTAGATCGTGCTCCTCCATTTGCCGGTTCTTTAAATGCCGGACTGCAAATTGGTATATTAGGTGTACAAACACCTCTGAATTTTATTTACTCTTCTGGAGGAACTGCATTTAACGTAACCCTTCCTTCGTTTGGTTTCGCTGGTATTAGTCCTTCTTATCACGGGTATACCTTACATCTGGGAGATCGAAGTTTGGAATTTGGCAAATACTCTTTTAGTAATCATTCTTTTCGAGGGGTGGGAGCGGAAATCGATAAAGAGAAATGGTATGCCCGTGGTTTTTTTGGCAGGCTCCAAAGAGCCCAAATTAATGATTACCGGGGGTTTCAGCATGTAAATCCACTCCTGCGAAGAATGGGATGGGGTGCACTACTGGGATACATACCGACTAGCAAAAGTGCTATTGAATTTTCCCTCTTTAAAGGATGGGATGATGCGCAATCGATACCACAAAATCTGATCGACAGTACGTTTGATATCTACGCCAGTGAAAATGTAATTCTAAGTACAGCAATAAAGCAATCGCTGGCCGAAAAGGTCGATTTGGAAATTAAGTACTCCACAAGTGGTTTCACCGAAAGACAGGACTTGATACCGGACCATCGTACCAATGCTTTTAGGACTTTTCTTGGTATTTTGGAAACCAATAAAAGTACCCGGTGGAATCATGCCTTGGAAGCCGTGATGGAAGCCCAAACGGGCATCGGGCAACTTTCTTTTTCCTATGAGAAAATTGATCCTGGTTATCGCACATTGGGGGCACTTTTCTTTCAAGACGATCAAGAGAATATTACAGCAGGGATAGCTACACAATGGTTTGATCACAAGCTCTCTCTCCTTGCAAATGGAGGGATCCAGCGCAATAATTTGGGCAAGGATAAATCCGATCAATATCGCCGGTTAATAGGTTCTATTTTTGCAAACTACCAGGCTTCCGAGAAGATTATCCTCAACCTGGGTTTGTCAAATTTCTCCGCGGTAAACCGGCAATTGAGAATTTTAGATCCGGAAAATCCTAACGTACTTACGGAGTTGGCGCTGACTAATTTTAATTTGAATGGAGGGATACAATTTCGAATAGCTACAGCGCATCAGATTGCCGTCAATTTTTTATATCAGAAAAATCAAACCATCACTACTACCGATGATATTCTGGAAGAAGTTAACAGTATTAAAAATGTAACGGTACTCTATAATAATTTATGGAAGTCAACCGGAATTAATTCCTCCGTCCAGATTTTTTATAATCGATTTACGATGGCACAGTTTGATCAAGGGCAACAGGGAATTGCTTATAGCGCATCACGCTCTTTAAAAAACAAAAAATTTCGTCCGACACTAAGTTTGTCTTTTAGCAGGAATCAACAAGATAATTTTTTGACGCAGCAAAGATCAACCGGGTATTTATTTCAGACCAGAATGGGATGCTCCTGGAAAGTGATGGCCAGCCAACAATTACAAGCAGATGCTGTCTTATTTTCCAATACAGGCACAACCATAAATTCATTTTTTGAATCCAGATTTAATCTGCGTTATGCAATTAATCTCCAATCCAGATCGAAATGAAAAGGAGCATTTATATTTCCATCATTATTTTCATCTGGTGCAATATTTTTCTTGCCCGGGCCAATGATACGATCCTTATTGCGCGCAACAATGAAGAATTGCGTCAAACAAAACAGATAGCATTGCTGGATGAGAAAATGTTCCGGGTAATCAACGATATTAAACGTACTGTTTTTACGACGGCAGATTTAAATATGTGGGACTATGAAGGATCCTCCAATTTAGACCGGCTTGCCGATTATTATTTTTCCGATTCGATTCCGCAGGGATTATATCAGCATTTTCCATTTCTAAATAGGGAGCAGTTAAAAGTGCAACAAACAGCTGAAGCTTTCTTTAAACAATTGGGAAATTCCGGTCAGATACTAACCTCTTTAGCGGGGTTAGAGAAAGTTCGATTTCCTGTGGGCCTGGTATATCCAACAGAAAGCGGAATTAGGATTTCCATTGGGATCGAGCGGATGGAATTTGATGGGGCGGTAGCTTCATTGAAGAATGTATTTATGAAGGTTGAATATGCAGGAGCTCCTCCCTTGATTTTTGGAGCACCGGAGATTTCATTTACCCGCACCGGAGGATTTACGGAAGCTACGTTGGGATTGATTGGTGATGTGCCCATTCCAATAAATGGGAGTGATGAAACCTTACTTATTTTAAAAGGATATGATTTTCGTACGAAAAAGGGATGTGTGGCCAAGATATCCTGCAATGGATTTGAGTCGGCAAGTTTAGCTATGGCCGTATATTTGAGCAGGGATCTGGTATATCCGGTAGATGCTTCTGGACGTGATACCAAAAGGTATCTAAGCGCTAATTTAAATACGACCGTACATGATTTTCGAAATATTTCGGGAGGATTAGATTTCAACCAGTCTTTCAAAATTAAAGGAGTAGATAAAGTCATTTTTTCGGTTCGGGATGCCATTTTTGACGGTAGTGAATATGAGACAGATGCTACTATTCCGTTTCCCGTTAATTATTTTTCTGATGCAACGGATGACTTTGAATTTGCATCGTGGCAGGGAGTGTATATTGACGCCATAAAAATTCAACTAGATCATTTTTTTGATTTACCTACTGAAGAGGAATTTGGTATCGGTTTGCAGCAGATGATCATCGATCGTTACGGGGTGACCGGACAGGTTACCGCCACTAATTTACTGAGTCTCGACAAGGGAAGTATTGGTATTGCCCGTATTTCGATCGATGGGGCTGAGGTAGATCTTTTGAAGAGTTCAATACAAAAAATCAGTGCCACTGGTTTGGTAACCGTACCGGTTCTGGATGATGGTACGGATGACAGTGGGATACGGTATGTTGCAGAGGTACGGGAAAATGCTTGGGTCGCAGCTGCTTCGGTCAATAAGGGGGATACCCTAAATTTTCCCGTGTTAAAAGATGCTTTAGAATTATTCCCCGGCACTTCGCTGACTATTGCCCGTGCGGTGGAGACCGATAAACCCGTGGTTCAGATGAATTTGTGTGGCAAGGTGGATCCGATGAAGGTTTGGCCGTCAAAAACGGAGAAGAGTTCCAGTGACAGTTCCGGCCTTTATTTTGAAAATTTTGTGGTACAAAGTATTTCTCCGGTTATCAAGAATGTCGGTTATTGGCAGGTACCCCGGCAAATTGATCTTCCTTTTGGACCTGTTTTATTTACGATTAATGATGTAGCGGCCGGTAATACGCAGGATGGAGATTTTCTTTTTCATTTTTATGGCGGAGCTAGTTTTTCTGATGATAAAGGTTTTAATATTTCCGGAGCGGTTGGGGTAAATATTTTTGGTGTCTACGATTCCGGACAAAGACTGACCTATGATCGGACAGAAGTAGAACAAGTAGATCTATGTATTGCTACCAATTCTTGGGGTGGCCGGGTTGCTCTCCATTGGTTTGATGAGGATCCCTACTATGGAAAGGGGTTTCAGGGACAGGCAGCAGTGTCTGTCAAGTCGATGGGGTATGAGGCTGAATCAGGATGTGATTTTAACGCCGGGATTTTCGCCAATGCGATTTTTGGAAGGGTCGACAGTCTGCGGTTTTACAATTTTGAATTATTGTACTTGAATCTGGAAAAGGGCATTACGATGGGGCCCTTGGAATTGCACGGAATTGGTGGAGCGATCAGTAATCGCATGGTAGCCCAGGGCATTGGCGACATTGATTTTGCAAATGTTGACCCCGCCGACGCTGAGATGAGTGGAAGTAATCATACGCCATCTTCTTCCGGACTTGGTGAATCTATTTTCGGACTCACTTACAAACCCGATAGACAAGCGGGGTTTAGCATTCGACTCATGGCCATCGCTGCTTCACCCGGCAAGTCCAATATCGTCAATATGAATGCCCTGCTGTCCTTCAACTTTAATTCGGCGGGAGGATTGGATAGTATAAAATTGGATGTAGAGGGGCAAATGTTTAATGAAATTACGCTTAATAAAATCAATAAGGAATATGTCCCGGTCTATTTTGCCAGCGCCATATTATATGATAATGTAAATAAGATTTTTCTACTCAATGCAGAAATCGCTATTGATCTTAAAAAGCAGGTCGTGGGTGGAGGACATCTCCATTTGCGAATTTATCAGGAGAAATGGTATATCCATGTCGGTAAACCAGGAGTACCTGGTGACCTGGGTTTAATTATTCCCGTCGTAGGACTGGAGTCGAACGCCTATTTCTGTGCTGGTAATTATAATGTGCCGGATATGCCTCCCTTACCGCCCGAAATCCGAAATGTTTTTAAGAATGCCGGTTATCGAAATTTTGAGGTCTCCGATGATCTGGCAGGGATGGCTTTTGGCGCTCATCTTGATTTAGGGGATCCGGAAGAAAAGACCTTTTTGTTCTTTTATTATAAGTTGCATATCCTGATTGGCCTGGATATAAATATTCGCAATTATGAAGGTTATTCCTGTAGTGGAGATCCTGATTTCGGTCTTCGGCAGTGGTATGGCAAGGGACAGGTATACGCCTATGTGAATGGGGCTATTGGAATAAATGCCGGAGCGAAAAAATTTCCTATCCTGGATTTGATGGCAGCTTTTAAAATCTACCTGGAGACTCCACGACCCACCTATGGAGAATTTGCAGTGGCAGTAAAATTCAGAGTACTCGGAGGGCTTATTA
>JAGQWV010000240.1 GCA_020437045.1 Saprospiraceae bacterium
TTGAATGCCCTGGATCTTCCAGGGCATTTTTTTGATGTAATGGCTTAACTATTCACTGCGTATTCAGGGCAGATCTTTGGAAATTTGAAATGTCCTGAACCTTTCTGCCGTAAACGTAATCACCTAATCTCTGTGACTTCCTTCACATAACGATTGATCCTGAAACAGATCTTTGCAGAAAAACTAGCAGATGTCTGTTGATTCAATATTTCCTGGATTAAAATCTTTACTTACCTACGATAAAAGAAACCTGAAAGATGATATCGCAGCGGGCCTCACTGTAGGTGTGATGTTGATCCCACAGGGTATGGCATATGCCATGATTGCCGGTCTCGCTCCAATTTATGGTTTATATGCATCAACAATTCCAATATTGATTTATGCTGTCATGGGTACCTCCAGACAGTTGGCTGTAGGGCCGGTGGCGATGGTGTCACTACTTACGGCATCTGGTGTTTCTGTCCTGGCAGAAGGTGGGAGCGAGGCTTATCTGGGATATGTTTTGTTACTGGCCCTGATGGTTGGGGCAATTCAATTACTGATGGGCGTTTTCAGGTTGGGATTTTTGGTGAATTTTCTTTCGCATCCAGTCATCTCTGGCTTTACATCTGCCGCGGCAATCATTATCGGAGCAAGTCAATTGAAACATTTATTAGGTGTTGCCCTGCCGAAGAGCCATTATGTTCATGAGATCTTTATCGCAGCTATCAGACAGTTTAGTGAGATTCACTGGCCGACATTACTCCTAGGTGCAGGAGGTATCGGTATTATTTTGATCATGAAGCGCATTTCGCGCTCTATTCCCGGTCAGATTATCGCGGTGATCGTTTCTATTTTTGTGGTCTCGCTCTTCCATCTCGATCAGTTAGGAGTAAAAATTGTGGGAGAAGTGCCAAGCGGCTTACCAGTGTTTCAGATTCCGAACTTTAGTATGGAAAGTTTTAATAGTCTTCTACCGATTGCCTTAGCCATTTCCTTAGTGAGTTATATGGAAAGTATTGCTGTGGCAAAAGCAATGCAAGCTAGGCATAAGAACTATAAACTTTCACCTAATCAGGAGTTGATCGCCCTGGGACTTTCCAATATCGGCGGTTCTTTTTTCCAATCATATCCGGTCACCGGTGGATTTTCGCGCACAGCAGTCAATGATCAGGCAGGTGCCAAAACAACCCTGGCATCCATCATAAGTGCTTTCTTGGTATTACTTACACTGCTTTTTCTTACGGATTTATTCTACATGATGCCTAATGCCATCCTCGCTGCCGTGATTATCGTCGCAGTCATTGGTCTGATCGATGTTAAGGAGGCAATACATCTGTGGCATACACATAGGATCGATTTCTGGATGCTGATCGCAACTTTTGTAGCAACCCTGGTACTGGGAATCGAAAAAGGAATTTTGATTGGGGTGACCCTTTCACTAGTCATGGTTATATTTCAAAGTTCCTATCCGCACCATGCCGAATTAGGACAAGTGCCGGGCAGCGACTTTTATCGAAATGTGGATCGATTTCCCGGAGTGCTCGTCCGAGACGATGTATTGATCATTCGGTTTGATGCATCACTTTTCTTTGGAAACAGTCTGCGGTTTCGGGAATCGCTTAATGACTATATCGAACAAAAAGGCAAAAGATTAAAAGCCATTGTTTTGAATTGTGAGAGTATAAATAACATCGATAGCACCGCTCTAAAAATGTTAGAAGAAGTTCTGGAGGACACTGATAAGCTAGGGATTAAACTTCTTTTTGCCTCCGTCAAAGGCCCTATTCGAGACAGATTGCTGCACACCTCAACTTTTGGTCGGAATGGTGAAGATCATTTTTTCATGTCGATTCAGGATGCAGTAGAATATTTTGATGAGACCAGAGGCGGGGTAAAACAAGGGATGCGACATGAAGATTATGTCTTGCAAACCAATCGATAGTCTTTAATATTGCTCTTTTACAGCTTATTCTGTCTCCTAATAAAAAGTCTAATGCATAAGTCCCTGTTCATTCAATAATGGGGCTTCATTCAATGGGAAAGTAAAATATTCCGGGACACTCATCTTCTGGACCTATCAACAGTCATTTGTGGTCAGTACTGAACAATTTCTTTGAATTTTGTCCAAACACCTAGTGCAGGGTTTCCGCAGTAACT
>JAGQWV010000241.1 GCA_020437045.1 Saprospiraceae bacterium
TGAAAAATCGATGGAGTCTCCCTGAACATGGATGAGGAAAATTCTGCCATTCTTTACAGTCTGTAAAATTCTAAACTGTATGCGCCACAAAATTACATCATTTTAATTTTTTCCTCTTCAAAATCAATGAGGGTGATTTCCTTCCTGATAATTTCTTCATCGACATTAGGATCCTTATTCTGTTCGATTAAAAAATGTCGCTGAGCATTTAACAACTCCAGATAAACTGATTTAGTTTCCGGAGTAATTAAGTCCTCTTCTAATCCATCCAGTTTTCTTTGCCATTTGACCAAATTACTCACTAAAAAAACATTCTCCTTACCATCTGCTTTATGTTTATCTTTAATTTCGGCAATCGAAAAACTCCATAGTTCCTTTCGTAATCTTTTCTCGAACTGATGCTCACTTTCCGTGGCTGGGATCATACGGTTTAGTCGGATACGCTTTAAAATAAAAGGCAATGTTAATCCCTGTACAAATAATGTCAAAATGATTACCATAAAACTGATAAACAGAATTAAATCTCTCTGAGGAAACAACTGACCATCGTCCAGATATATAGGAATGGAAGAAGCTGCCGCCAAGGTAACAACTCCTCGCATTCCCGTCCACCCCAGCACCAACGGTGTTTTCCAAGATCTCCTGAAATTAAAATCCGGAGAAATCATACTACGCCGGAAAATCATCGTAGAAAATAAAGCGATGTAAGAAGAGACAATACGTATAAAAATGATAAACGCCGTTATAATTACTCCATAATAAATCCCATCCCGGATGGAGATATTGGCTTGAGACAGACCACTTACAACTTCATTCAAATCAAACCCGATCACAAAAAAAACAATCCCATTCAGGATAAAAACAAAACTCTGCCAAAAACTAAACCCCCTGATTCTTCCCTCGCTATCGAGAATTTGAAATCGCCTATTGGCTAAAAACAACCCACCCGTCACAACGGCCATTACCCCTGAGCTACCCATCTGTTCAGCCACCCAGTACAAAATAAATGGTTCTAATAGGGTAAATACAATATTGGATGGTGCATCCGTTGGCAAACGCTTGTGCGCCAGAAAAAATGTCCAACCTAATATTATTCCCACTCCTACTCCTCCCAAAACCATCCAGCCAAAACTCAACAGAGCCTCACTCCAAATAAATTGGCCTGTAGCCACTGCGATTAAAGCAAATCGAAAAATGATTAATGAAGAAGCATCATTAAATAAACTTTCCCCTTCCAGGATAGTGGCCGTGCTTTTCGGAATCTTGACAAATTTCATGATGGCTCCGGCACTGACGGCATCCGGTGGGGAAACAATTCCTCCCAGCAAAAACCCTAAGGCCAAAGAAAATCCCGGAATAAAATAATTCGCAAAAAAAGCAACTGCCGAGGCCGTAAAGAAAACAACCAAAAAGGAAAAACTACCGATGATCCTCCACCAACGTAATAGTCCTTTGAAGGAAATAGACCAAGCAGCTTCAAACAATAATGGTGGTAAAATGATAAAAAAAACCCAATCCGGATCCAGTCTTAGCGGAGGTACTGAAGGAATCATACTGATCAACAAACCGGCTACAACTATTAATATCGGGTACGCAATATTAATTTTCTTCGCCAGCATATTGACCAATACAATCAAAATGACTACTGCAAATAAGAAAGGTAATGTCTCGTGCATAAATGGTGGATATTGTAAACAATATTATCATTAATTCTTCATTGACCGTACCTATAATATGGCTATCCCGTCTAAAAGAATTTGGTCTGAGCAGCTAATACTGCATCTAAAGGGAGATCTGTTTGGCGATTAATTTAGGTAATACTGCATGCCAGGATAAAAACAGCAAGGTTCTATTCCCGTTCTTATCATAAAGCCAGCAATATGACTTTCCTTAATTTAACGATAATTAAATGACGTATAACCAGGATTCTCAAATGGCGTCTTCAATCTCCCGGAGGAAAGATTCTAATCTAATCAAGGGGTCACTAGGAGGAAGCGTTTCCAGTGGTATATATCCCCGATAGCCCCCGTCCTTTATAATTTGCATTAATTTGGGAATATCAGTCACCTCTGGCACATTATCCCGATAGACTTTTTCTTTGATTTGCCAGGTCCGGGCATAAGGTACTAAAGTCGATATTTGTTGATAGGGATCGCCCAGACGTAAGGATCCAATATCTAAATTTAATCCAAACCAGGCAGAGTCGATCTTATCCAGTACAGATTTGACATCTTCCATGGACTGTAAAGCATCAAAGTGATTTTGCAATGTCACAATAACACCGTGATTCTCTGCAAATTCGATGCAAGGATGCAGACAATCAATGACCCATTTTTTTACCTCCTCCACATCATGACCTTCAGGAATTTTGGGGCCTGCAAACAAACGGATGACCGGAGCATCCAATTTGGCAGCCACCTCTATCCACCGCTTGGCAAACTCAACTTGTTTCCTACGTTCTTCCTTTTCCGGAAGGGTAAAATCATTACGGATACCAGTTCCACTAATGGCCATACCATTTACAAAAGCGGTATGTTTAATCGAGTAAATCAGTTTATCAGAAGGGATTTCAGGATATCCCTCAAAATAATAACCCGTGGGATCTACGGCATCAAAACCCAATTCTCCGCAAATTTCAATAGCCTCGGCCAAGGTTTTGGTGCCTTCAGTAATCAACTTATTAAATGAATACATATTGCAGCTTGTCTTAATCTTGTATGACGAGCCTGCCGGTGCATCTACCCAGGTTCCAGCGATAGAATACACACCACCTAAAACACTGATGTTATTGATAAATTTTCTTCTGTTCACCTCATTCAGCTTTCCTCCAAGATAAGTAATTCCTCCAAAAAATAGTCGGGAGCTACGATCTATCATCACTTCTTCATCATTACTTTTATCTTTAGTCACCAAATCACTTAATGTGAAATCTATTATTTGCCAGAAGACCGGATGCTTAGAATTAAAGGAACTTCCTGATCCCTCTTTGGAAAGAGACAAGGTCATGATCAAAATTAAACACGTAGGTATCTGTGGCACAGATCTGCATGCTTTTGCCGGAAATCAGGCATTCTTTACCTATCCAAGAATATTGGGTCATGAGCTGTCCGGAGAGATCGTTGAGATTGGAAAAGATGTTGATTCGAATCTGCGGGCAGGAGATGAGGTCGTGGTGATCCCCTACCGGTATTGCGGGAAATGTTATGCCTGCCGAAAAGGAAAGACAAACTGTTGCTCCACACTATCGGTCTTTGGGGTGCATGAAGACGGAGGTATGCGAGATTATTTTTCATACGACCCCCATCTTTTATTGCCCGCACCGGGATTGGATTCGCAAGAAAAAGCGATCGTCGAGCCGCTCTGCATTGGAACGCATGCCGTTGATCGCTCCCCTATTGCCGATGATGACTGGGTTATTGTTTCGGGCATCGGTCCGATTGGGGTTGGGATCCTCTGGGCCGCCCAGGAAAAGACCAATCGCATCATAGCTATTGATGTCAATCAGCAACGATTAGAGTTTTGCAAACAGCATTTTGCTATTGAACACACTCTGGTTCCTGACAATGATGTAATGGAAAAGGTGAGGGAGATCACGGGAGGAGATATGGCCCAGGTGGTATTTGATGCTACGGGTGTAAAGGGTCCGATGGAGAAAGCGATCGACTATTTGTCTCCGGGTGGCAGATACATTTTAGTGGGATTAAACCGGGGAGATTTATCATTTAATCATCCTTCGATGCATTCCAGAGAACTTTCCATCCTATGCAGCAGGAATGCCACCGTCAATGATTTTCACCATGTGATCAAAAGAATGCAAAACCATGAATTCCCAAGTAATGCCTACATTACTCATGATGAAGGGTACCAAGCCATCCCTGATAAATTTGCATATTGGAGAGATCCTAAAAATCAAGTCATGAAGGTAGTTACGGCCTGGAATGAATAAAATAGATTTTAAACCTGACAGCATGAGATTTTACTACTGGGCTGCCATCCTAATATTGTTTAGTTGTGATAAGCCAGTCAAAAACGACCATCCGGAGAAACCAAATTTCTTGTTTTTATTTGCAGACGATCTGACCTTCGATGGTCTTAATTCGCTTGGTAACGATGAAATTAAAACCCCAAATCTCGATGCTCTGAAACGCAGAGGTTTTACCTTCACACATGCCTTTAATCAAGGGTCCTGGAGTGGTGCCGTCTGCGTAGTTAGTAGGGCCATGTTGGCTTGTGGAAGATACATTTATCATGCCCGGGATGATATCAATACGGCACCCTTATGGGGTGAAGTAATGGGGCAGTCGGGATATAAGACTTTTATGACCGGCAAATGGCATAATGGACATCAAACGGTTTACAAAAGCTTCCAGACAGCAAAATCTGTCGGCGCGGGTATGTACGAAACCAAGGGTGGAATGCAAGGCCCTGGATACCATCGACCGGTCGTGGGAGAAGAAGATTTCTGGTCACCCTATGACACAACCCTGCTCGGTCACTGGTTTCCAAAATTCTATGATATTGTCACCACGGACACTGGCAAAGTGACAACACCAGAATACCGTGTACACAGACATACATCCGAAATTTATGCCGACAATGCCATTGAATTTCTCAATGAGCAGAAAGGATATGTCGACCAACCTTTTTTCATGTATGTGGCTTTTAATGCACCTCATGATCCACGCCAGGCTCCCAAAGAATTTCTGGATATGTATCCATTGGATGAGGTTGCTGTTCCAGACAATTATCTGCCAGAGCATCCCTTCGACCAGGGTGAAAAAATGACGCTTCGAGATGAACTGCTGGCGCCTATTCCCAGAACCGAATATGCCGTCAAAAAGCACCGGCAGGAATATTATGCGATCATCACTCATCTGGACCAACAGATTGGACGCATACTGGAAGCACTTGAACGAAATGGTCAGGCGAACAATACCTACATCATATTTACCGCCGATCATGGACTTGCCGTTGGAAAGCATGGCCTGTTGGGAAAGCAAAATCAGTATGACCATAGCATACGAGTACCAATGATCATCGTAGGACCCGACATTCCCCAGGACAGAACCTCTGACGAACTGGTCTATTTGCAAAGTGCCTTCCCCACCACCTGTGAGCTTGCTGGAATCACCCCTCCTTCCGACGTAGAATTTCGAAGCGTCCTGCCCATCATAAAACAGGGCCAATCCGGAGAAACAGCCATTTTTGGTTCATACAAAGACTACCAAAGAATGGTTCGCACCAAGGAGTATAAATTGATCTTGTATCCGGAAGTGCACCAAAATCAGCTTTTCAAGCTATCAGATGATCCATTGGAGATGCATAATGCCTTTGACAATTCGGACAATGCACCTATTATACAGTCGTTATATAAGCAACTCACAAAGTTGCAGGAAGAAGTGGGAGATACCTTAAGAATAACCCTTCCCTCCGAAAAGATATGACCTAAAAATGAGGATGGTTAGACATTTAGCCTGGTTATGGATGGCGTTTGTTGCTGGTCTTTGCCCCAGCCATCTCGCTGCACAGATGGTTATTGATTCTTTTGAAAGAGATTTAGGCAACTGGCAAATCCTGGAAGGCTTCGCGGAGATCTATGCAGCCAACGAATATAGTGGCATGAGTTCGGTCCGGCTCCACCGGCGTATTGCCCCCATTGGTTCACAGACGACGCTGCTACACCGTACCTTTCAGGGTGATTTCGGTGTGTACGACATGGCTTGCTTTGCGGAAGGGGACAAATCCGATATACAGTTTTTATTTCAGTATATCGACGATCAAAACTACTATGGGGTAGCCAGCAATCCCCGGGCAACCGATAATCCACAATTAATTCTTTGGAAGGTCATCAACGGCAACTATACCGTACTGGATAGCATTGGGCCAGTAATGGATCTTAACAAATGGTATAAACTGCGGATAGAAAGGTATTGTACTGGTGAAATCTCTGTTTATGTGGGGGATTCCTTTGGGGATACCTTGAGAATGGAGGTTAATGACCGGTCGATATTAGTTCCTGGCACCATTGGCCTGGCAGCCTGGGGAGAATCCATTTATTTCGACGATGTTTCTTACGAGAAAAAGAATGCCGATATCGCTACCCATCTTAAAGAAACCATCTGCAGCGGCACTTTTTTTCAAGTGGGGAATAGTCGTTACTCGCAACCGGGTATCTTTCTGGACACCCTCCTGACTTCTGAGGGATGTGACAGTATTGTTGAATTGGAGCTGGACATTGCCTTGCATTATCTTCTGACCGATACGGCTACGGTCTGTGCCAATGAAGGTTATTTCACCGGAACCGATACCCTGAGAACCAGTGGTCGATACAATCTGTCTCTGATGAGCAAATATGGTTGTGATAGTCTGGTAGATCTGACCCTTATCGTCGTTGGTGAACATATCGAAAAAGATACTTTTTTATGTGGTGATCAGTTTCTGATTTTCAATGGTGATACGATAACAGAGGGAGGCAGTTATCTGGATACATTGATGGCACAGGATGGATGTTTTTCCACGCTACAACTAAACGTACACAAAGATAATCAGGCACCGATTTTAGGCCCCGACCAGACGATATGCTTCAGCATGACTCCAGCGATACCGTTAAGTGCCGAAGGATTTGATTCGATTAGATGGAATGATGGTAGAACCAAAGAAACAATCGCTATTACTGCACCGGGAATCTATTCTGTGGAGGCATACAATGGAAACTGTATTCTGAAAGATACGATCGAATTTTTTGAATTTTGCGAAGTACAGCCCGGAGTCTTTATCCCCAATGCATTCTCTCCGAACAATGACCAAATCAACGACTTTTTTCAACCTCAATTTCCGACGCCTCCACAAGACTATAGTCTGAAGGTATTCAACCGGTGGGGAGATCTCGTTTACAGTTCGTTCGTTCTGGATCCAGGTTGGGATGGCCGGGTAAATGGTACAACTGAACCTACCGGAGTGTACGTCTATCTTATTCTTGCAGATGGAGCTCAGTATGCCGGCACCATCACCTTGCTAAGGTAGAGGCTGGTCCGAAGCTAAAAATTATCAAGTTCAAAATCATTAGCAGTATATTAAAAAGTACCACCTTGTACTCTCCTCTGGAGAAGTGAATCTGTGCCGCAAAAATCATCATCAGTAAAAATCCCAACGCAGTGGCTCTGGTCAGTAATTCGGAAAAACCTATACAAAAGGGTAAAAAGAAAGTCATCGATCCCAAAAATTCACAAATCCCAATTAATCTAATTTGCCAAACATCGATATTTTCGATTCCGGTCTGGCCCAATGCCAAAAGACTGGATTTCTTAAGAAATGTTTTTGAGAAGCCGGAAAATAAAAAAATAGCACCGGTGAAGATTTGGATAAGAAACATGCCCATCATTTATTTACAAAAATCGGATGGTATTTGGACACATTTTTTGATCTAAATCAAAAAGTCAGATGGCTCGCATACGACTCAAGGTCTCCTGAGACATACCTAGAAGAGATGCAACAAAATTTAAGGGGACATTTAATAATATTTCCGGACGCTCATCCATCAGTTTGCGATAACGTTGATGGGCCGTCTTAAACACAAGATCTTCTACCTTTTGTGACATCATTGTCAGTGCATAATTACTTATTAACCGGCCAAAACGTTCTATCTCATGAAATTGCTTAAATAATAATTCCAAATCCTGATGGGTAATCGAGTTCAGGCGACAATCCGTAATTAATTCGATAGATTTGTGACTAGCAGATTGATTAAAAAAACTGGGTATGGACAAAACAAAACCGTTTTTCATTTCAATCCAATCGGTTACTTCCCGGTCTCCGAGACGGTAGTAAACACGAGCAAATCCTTCGGTCAGAAACCAAATCTTCCTGCACACCATCCCCTCCCGTAATAACAAATCCCCTTTCTTTCCTGCCTCTTCCATAATGACCTCACGAAGTGCTTGCTCGGCTGCCGGAGATAATTGCACATATTGCTTAATTTGATGGAGCATGGTATTTTATAGGTCTTCAGAAATTGTGCATTTGATGAATTAACTACTAATTAATCACTTTACAATATTGGATGGTGAAAAAATCGAACCTAATGCATAATATAGTTTTTTCTGTTGTCTCTTCCGCTCCATTCTTTTGATTTATAAAAGTGAAATGCCTTAGCGGGATAACCTAGCCAGATGATCATTACAACGAATCAAAAGCACTATGCTGGTCAACAAAATTTCAATTCCTGAGACTCTTCAGACAACACAATCTTACTAGCGGTTGCAGAGTCAATCACCGGGATGATTTCAAATTCAGCAAATCCAGCCCACCGGGTGAGCCATTCCTGAATCTGTCCGATGTTCGCACCTTTGACAATCTGATAACAAGTAGTGATATCGATATCAATCCAGCTGCTTATGTACTCAATACCTTCCGGCATTAGTCTACCTTCCTTTTCCAATCGCTGATACAACAATTTTATCTTGTCCTTATTAAATTTTTCAATTACCAAAAAAGTCATGGATTGTCATTATTCGGATTAAAAGATTGATTCTATGCCACATTGACAACTAATCATCGGATGCTATTTTACTGTGAATCTATCAGATATAAACTTTAGACTCATTTCAGACAGTTGTGATAACCGGAAAGTTCGCTCACAACAATTAATGGGTCAATGCTTTTGATCATCATTATTCAATTTATACCAGATGGTGCGTCTTACTTTAGAAGGTTTATAGTTTTAGAAAATAAGAAGAACAGCGGTCGATCACAACTATTTGTTAAGTTTGCGGCCTAAATGTTTATCAATAATGGGAAGAGCATTTGAATATCGAAAAGCCCGCAAATTTGCCCGGTGGGCACAGATGGCAAAAACCTTTACCCGAATAGGTAAGGATATTGTGATCGCTGTAAAAGAAGGTGGCCCTGATCCGGAAACCAATTCCCGACTGAGAGCCGTTATTCAGAATGCCAAGACAGCAAACATGCCCAAGGAAAATGTCGAAAGGGCCATAAAACGGGCAACTGATAAGGATACCAGCGATTACAAGGAAGTAGTGCTGGAAGGCTATGCACCACACGGTATTGCCATTTTGGTAGAAGCGCTAACAGACAATAATAATCGAACGGTAGCCAATGTCAGAAGCTATTTCAACAAATACGACGGCAGTCTCAGTACCAGTGGTTCTGTTGATTTTATGTTTGAGCGGAAATGTTTTTTCAAAGTCAGTGCAGCCGATCTTGATCTTGAAGAGCTTGAGTTTGATCTGATCGATTATGGCTGTGAAGAGCTCTTTCCAGACGAAGAGGATACGGTATTTATCTATGGTACATTTGAGAGCTTTGGATCCTTGCAAAAAGTCCTGGAAGATAAAGGCATTGAAATATTGAGCTCGGGATTTGAACGTATCCCCAGTGTTTCCAAAGAATTAAATGATGAACAAACGGCTGATGTTGATAAGCTTCTGGAACGACTCGAAGACGACGATGATGTTCAGAATGTATATCACAATATGGCCTAATCGGATATGATGTGACAATGAGTGGTTGAGTGGTATATTATCGCCACCACAGCGTGAACAGAGTTAGTTATTTAAACCTATTCAGTGGTCGGCATCGACGTGATCCAATCCCGGATGAGCTGAACACCCTCCTTATGTACTAATTTACGGCCCATTTCCGGCATCATGGCCCCTGGTTCTAGAGACTGCATGCGATATACGAGAATAGATTCATCAGGTTTGCCCGGAACAATATCATATTTTCGCCCCCCTGAGCCTTTGCCTGCTGACACCGGCGCTTTATTGACTCCCAGATTGAACAAATTCGATTCATGGGAGTCAAGCCTCAGTCCCGACACATTGGCCGGTCCCTCCTGATGATGACAAGTACCACAATTAACCTCCAGATACGCCAAAGCACGGTCATGAACATTGGTGGATGGATCAGACCAATCTGCGAGTTTCGCTGTATCCCTGCTCATATCATATCCTGTCAAATAATCCACTTCCTTCCATTTAACCAATTGATTCATAGAGCCTTCCGGATAATCATAAATCCGGTTTAAATTCTTGAGTGTAGGTCCAACGGGAGTAACCGTACGACTGCGCTCATGACATCCCTTACACTGGTTTTTATTAGGTATAGCATAGTCGATGGTGAAGGAATTTCCCGTCGGATCCTGAGCGGTAATTTTCTTGAAGTCGCCAGCGATTTCGAGAAATGCTTCATCCTGCGCTTCATTCCATATATAGGTTAAGGGATCCCAACCATTGGATCTTTTAACGAGTAATCTGGTTTCAACGATATTCATATGGTCGGAATCCATCCGTGGATAATAAAAGTTTTTGATTAACGCGGTACCCTCCGGAAAACTGAGAAGATTTACATCATTTACGGTTGCTGTTTTACCAGGTGGCATCCATACAAATCTTGATTTTAGTGCATAATCTGAAAACAATGGAGTGATCAGATCATATGGGAGTACCCGGTTATTTGGAGATAATTGGTTTAATTGATCTTTAAAAAAGTGGTATTCTGATAATCGTTCAAATGGTTCATCTGTGAGATGTACAGCAGGATACGTCTGTTCACAGGATAACAAAATGAGAACTAATAAGAGCCCGAAGATGGTCCATCGCACTTCATTAGCGTGATAGTTTTTTCCGACCATTTGATTCCCGATAAATTTCATAAACATATATTGTTCAGCAGGATCGCAACCTCCTTGCACCTTCAAATCCTTTGATATGATCATTCGACCTCAATACCTTCTACGGCAAAGCTGGTGCCCTGACATATTAACTTAGACATATCATGATCAAGCAACTTCTTCAGGTCAGGTATCCCGGTAGCTGTCTCCGCATTTAGATTGGTATAGCGCAAGTTTTCACCATTATCGGTCAGGCAAATGGTTGGTAGATCCTGGTGTTCCGGATCAAAAATGCCATCAATAATTATATCCTGAGGTTTGCCAATAAATAAGGCATTCACCATTTGACCAAATTCTTTACTCAAATCCGGAATTGCTTTTTTACGCATAAAGAGATTATCATGCACATAAATATTTTTATAGTAGGGATCATAGCCATTACTTGTGTCGAATGGCCGTTCGGTAAAAAACCAGCTGATTACGCCGAGACCTAAAGTTTTATACCCTGTAATTTCATTATCATACACTTCGACATCCGTATGGGCAATGATCAACATACCGGTGCCCGGAGGCAATGTAGAAACTACTCCACCCTCCGGGGCAAAATTTTCAAAATTATTGTCACGTGATATATTATTATATACTTTCACCCGCCCCCCATTGGCCTGTGGTAAACCAGGCATATCAAAAATCAAGATTCCACCCGTATTGTTTTCCGCCAGATTATCATACACTTCTACATCCTGGCTATTTTCGATTTCGATACCGGCGACATTGTGATGTGCGATATTCTTACGCATGACCACCTTTTTTGACTGGCCAACATATATCCCGGCGTCGGATGCATATGAAGCCTCACATGATTCGACAAGTACATTGGTGCAAGCAACAGGATAAATACCATAACCGCCATTGGTGGATTTAGCCCCTTTCGTCCAGGTAGTATGCACATTTCTGATTACCACATGTTCGGAATCCTGGATTTTTAAAGCATCTCCCTCCGCATCTTCAATCGTAAATCCTTCCAGCAGTATATTATTTGCTTTGATTAGCATGCCTTCGGCACCATCTTTCTGCCCCAGGAATGTTAATATCGATTTTCCCTTTCCGGCACCGATGATACTGACGTGGTCAATGCCATCGAGTGAGATTGACCTGTCAAAGCTAAACCTCCCTACCGGTATTTGAATGACAGCGCCGCTATCGGCAGAAATTAATGCCCTCTGTAGTGTCTTGGCAAAAGAACTATCCACCGGCATCTCTGATTTTTTTGAATTGCAGGCAAAAAATGCTAGTAATAAAAACATTATTAAATGACGCATAAAGTAAATCTAGATATTTATTCCCAATTTTCAGCAAGCGTAGCGGATAAGCTCAATTTGACTTGGAAGTTTCCTGGCTTTTTGTAATTTATGGACATAAAATAATTTAGCCAACTTGTGCCTAGACCAATTAAAGTTTTACATGTAAGTGCAGAATGCTATCCCGCTGCCAAGACAGGAGGATTGGCAGATGTTGTTGGTGCACTACCTAAGTATCAACAAAATGATGCCGTCCAATCTTCCGTGGTAATACCAAAATACGACCTGCCCTGGATCAATAACCAGAGCTGGAAAGAAGTATATCGAGGAGGAGTTTGGATGGGCTACTATGATCAGCCTTTCAAGATCTTTGAGTTGGAAGATAATACGCTTGGTTTTCCTTTGTACGTGACGGAAATCTGGGGAAAATTCGACCGTCCGGGAGTATATGCCGACCCTCATGGTAACTTCTATGGAGACGAGGCAGAACGATTTATTACCTTTCAGAAAGCGGTATTACGCTGGCTACAAAATTCTGAGGGTCACCGGCCCGATATTTTGCATTGTCATGACCATCACACTGGCTTGATTCCCTTTATGATCAAGCATACTCCAGAATTTAATAATTTGGGCTATATCCCTACCGTTTTTACCATTCATAATGGAAGATATCATGGTTCATTTGGATGGAATGCCCGGTATTTACTTCCACACTTTGAAAACTACCTTGGAGGTTTGATTGAGTGGGAAGGTTCCATTAATCCCTTAGCGGCAGCGATCAAAACCTGCTGGAAGCTGACCACGGTGTCGAAAGCATATTTAGATGAATTACGATCGGACAGTAATGGACTTGAATGGTTATTACAGGAAGAACGCTTTAAGTCGACTGGTATCCTGAATGGTATTGATACCAACGTCTGGGATCCGCAAACCGATCCATCCCTCACCGTCCCTTTGAAGAAGAGTATTCCATACTTTAAACGGGAAAACAAAAAACCACTACTAGAAACTTTTAACCTTGAAAAAGGATTGCCACTTATCGCATTCATCGGTAGATTTGCCATTGAAAAAGGAGCGGACGTGTTACCGGATCTGGTATTCCGTACCTTCAGTCAAAATTACCCGGTCAATATGTTAATTCTCGGTTCAGGTGATACTGTAATCCAAAATGCATTAAATGGAATGGTCCCTCAGTTTATGGGCAGATTCAATACTTTCATTGGATATAATGAGGACCTGGCCCACCAAATCTACGCCGGAGCAGACTTTCTTTTAATGCCCTCACGAGTAGAACCCTGTGGGCTTAATCAAATGTATGCCTTGCGTTATGGCACAGTTCCCATTGTGCGCCGTACCGGTGGACTACTTGATTCCGTGGTCGATTTTGGAGATCCTGGCGGCAGTGGAATTATGTTTAACCATGTTTTGACCGGAGATATATTACATGCCTTTTCCAGAGCCATTGACTTGTATGATGATACAACTCTTTTTAACAAGATTGTCAATCAAGACATGCAGCTTGATTTTTCCTGGGATCGATCAGCCGAAGCATATGAGAAAATTTATCAAGAACTAGCAAATTAGAACTATATGAAAATTAAATTAATAAGCCTGATCTTGGGTGGAGGTGCTGGAACCCGTCTTTTTCCACTAACGGAAGACCGTTCAAAACCAGCAGTTCCTATAGCCGGTAAATACAGGCTCATCGACATTCCCATATCAAATTGCCTAAATTCAGGAGTGGTTCGAATGTTTGTGTTGACACAGTTTAATTCGGCATCTTTAAATAAGCATATTAAGAACACCTATCACTTTGACTTATTCTCCCGAGGATTCGTTGACATCCTAGCTGCAGAACAAACGCAAGGTAATGCCAACTGGTTTCAAGGTACTGCAGATGCTGTCCGGCAAACGACTATTCACCTGCGCAATCATGATTTTGACTATGTCTTAATTCTCGCCGGAGATCAGCTCTATCAGATGGATTTTGAGAAAATGGCAAAATATCACATTGCGCAAAATGCGGCTTTGACCATCGCGACCATTCCGGTCGATGCTCATGATGCTGAGGGTTTTGGTATTATGAAGGTTAATGAATATGGTTTTATCGAGCGATTTATCGAAAAGCCTAACAAGGATGTTTTACATGATTGGACATCCATCGTTTCAGATGAATTACGGAATCAAGGCAAAGAATATCTAGCCTCTATGGGTATTTATATATTTTCTAAGAATGCTTTGATGCAACTACTGGAAGACCACCCGACAGCAACCGATTTTGGTAAAGAAATTATTCCATCCGCGATAAAGTCAGGTTACAACGTTGCCAGTTATGAATACAATGGTTATTGGACCGATGTAGGAAGTGTGTCATCCTTTTATGATGCAAATCTGGAACTGACCGATGAGATTCCTAAATTCAATTTATTTGATAATAACCAAATTATATATACCCGTCCCCGTCTCCTGGCGCCAGCTAAAATTTCCGGGACCAAGATTACCAAATCCATTGTTTCAGAAGGTTCGATTATTCAGGCTGAAATCATCCACCGCAGCATCATTGGAATTCGGGCACGTATCGGCAGTGGCACCCAAATTAAGTCCAGTGTCATCATGGGTAATGACTTTTTTGAGAGCCTGGAGAAAATCGTGCATCAGCCTTATGAGATCCCGATGGGTATCGGTAATGATTGTTTGGTAGAAAATGCCATTGTGGATAAAAATTGTCGCATTGGTAACAATGTCAAGATAAGAGGTCATGCCTCTTTGGAAAATATTCGTACGGATACCCATTGCGTAGTCGACGGTATTGTGGTTCTGCGAAAAGGGGCGGTAATACCCCATGACACGGTAATTGGATATCATGAACCAGAAGAATAGATGGATCAAAAAACATTTCTCTGCATAACCTGCTATTTTAAAGGTGCTGCATTTCTCCGGGCATGCAAAGAAGATGGCAACCGGGTACTGCTGGTGACATCCGAAAAACTGCAGACAGAAGAGTGGCCATGGGCCAGCATCGACGAGGTCTTTTACATGCGGGAGGATGAAAACGGCTATTGGCATAATGATGACCTGCTAAATGCATTGGCATTTTTAATGCGACGACAGAAAATAGACCGGGTGATTGCTTTAGATGACTTTGATGTGGAACGCGTTGCCCTAATTCGTGAAGAATTTCGAATCCCGGGCATGGGTCAGACGACCGCCAGACACTTCCGGGACAAGCTGGCTATGCGAATAAAAGCAAGAGACGGTGGTATCAAGGTACCACCCTTCTCTCCCCTATTTAACGATGCTGACATTCAGCATTTTATCAATACCATACCCGCCCCCTGGGTGGTAAAACCCAGGTCGGAAGCAAGTGCAACCGGTATTCGCAAGATTTCATCCGGGGACGAACTCTGGCATCATCTTCATGACCTAGGGGATCAACGACATCATTATTTGATCGAGCAATTCTTGCCTGGTGATGTATTTCATGTCGATGCTTTGTCCTATCAGGCAAAAAACATATTTCTTCGCAGTTCTAAATACCTGAACACGCCATTTGAAGTGGCCCATGCCGGTGGTATTTTTCGAACCGCAACATTGGAGGAGACTTCAGCAAACCACCTAAAACTCGCCGAACTTAATCAAACATTGATGAAGGTATTTGGTATGCAACACGGAGCTTCCCATTCTGAATACATTAAAAGTTATGAAGATGACCAATTCTACTTCCTGGAAACTAGCTCCAGAGTTGGTGGTGCTCACATTGCCGAAATGGTAGAAGCAGCAAGCGGCCTCAATTTATGGGCAGAATGGGCACATCTGGAAAGTGCACTACTGGAAGGAAGACCCTATAAACTCCCTGAGGTAACACACCATCAGGGAGCAGCAATTATATCTTTAAGTCGCTTTGAACATCCGGCAGACGATGGATTTGCCGATCCGGAGATTTGGTGGCGAATGCGCAAGAAATATCATATTGGCTTCATCTTACAGAGTGACCACCGGTCACGTTTGCTTACGCTGCTTGAAGAATACGGCAACCGGATTGCCAATGAATTTCACGCTGCCCTGGAAGCACCCAAGCGCTCCAGTCATTGATCAACCAAAGCAAACAACGGCTGAATCTTTTAAAAAAGTAATCGGTATTAGCGTTTTTGGAAAGTCACTTTAAGACGCTCAGCTAAATATCCACCGTGCTTTGCCTTCTGGCAGATAGCAAACCCACCGATGATCGGGAGTTAACGACGATCGACTGATTATTGTCGACGAACGGTAAAGTAATTTACCTAACCTGCCGTCTTCCTAAATATACTGTACAGGATAAATTTATTAATCAACAAAAAAATTAAATAATATATCATGAGACCTTTCAGATCATTTTTCTTCATGTCGCTGCTGTTTTTTCTATTCTTATTTTTTACCCGGTTTATCATTCTGGCTTTTATTGCAGCAGGCGTATTGAGTTTTATCGCGTTTGTAGTGCGCAAAATCAGAATGGTCAGTTATGATCCATATTGGGATGATGATTATTCTAACAGATATTATCGATATCAGCATTCCCTCCCAACTTCCCAGAGATATGAAGAACCTCTTTTCTTTGAGCAAGAAAAAGAAACCGAATTCAACTGGTTAAAAGACTATCGCACAATCAAGGTGCAATAACAACTCATTTTAATAACATTTAAATTAAATACATCATGTATCATAATCAAGCATTTGGACCAACCTGTATGCATTCTCATCGAAGGAAACATCATCACCACCATCCCTTTAAAAAATTCATGCATCAGATGAAAACCATGGCAGATACGCCACCAGCAAATGTCGAAGAGCTCGACGACCGGTATGTACTCTCCATTTATGCACCAGGATTTAAAAGGGAAGATTTTGAAATCAAATTAAAAGATGACACGCTTCTGATCCAGGGTAAAACGACTCAGGAAGAGCTGGAAAATAATCAGCGGTGGAGAAGAAAAGAGTTTGGCCCACAATCGTTCGAACGCTATTTTCAATTGAATGAAAAAATTGACAAAAGCGCCATTTCTGCCAAATATGAAGATGGAATCTTATCGGTAGTATTGCTGAAAATGGAAGGTTTTGAGAGTGTAAGCCAGCAAATAGAAGTACATTAATCAGCCATGTGCTTTGCCATCAGGTTAGATAAGCAAGCCCGGACAAATGTCCGGGCTTTTCCCTTTAAAAATAGCACTAGTAGAAATTCAAAAATAGATCAGATGGATCAGCTTAGGAAAAAACCGATGCTGCCACCTACCCAATCTTTATCTTTATTAT
>JAGQWV010000242.1 GCA_020437045.1 Saprospiraceae bacterium
AAAAGCGAAACCGCGTATGGCCTTTGTCACACAAGGCTTTCGATGATGATGAGATGGCGAAAAAGAAGCCGACAATAGTATTAGTTATTGTGGAAATGCTGCACTAGTTAAAGTGAAGTGTCGTTTCTCCTTCTTCTCAAAAGCATGATATTTTGAACTACCTAAACAAATTCCGCAATATCACCACGTTTGTTTTTGACATAGACGGTGTGATGTCTGATGGCAAAATACTTCTTCATCCCGATGGATCATTGCTACGATCGCTGTCTGTTAGGGACGGTTATTCTATGCGTATTGCCGTAAATAAAGGATATCGTATCGCGATCATCAGTGGAGGAGACACGCCGCAGGCCATTGAACGATTTACCTCATTGGGAATTGAGGATATTGATATGCGCTGTCCAGATAAACAAAAATCATTTGAGGGGCTGATTGAAAAATATGGATTAGACCCTGCGGAGGTGCTCTATATGGGTGATGATCTGCCTGACCTTCAACCAATGCTTGCTTGTGGATTGCCTTGCTGCCCTAAAGACGCTGTCGATGAAATTCGGGATGTATCCGTTTATGTCAGTCCGAAGAAGGGCGGTGAGGGTTGTGTGCGCGATGTAATCGAAAAAGTATTAAAACTGAAGGGTGATTGGCCTGGTTATCCAAACTTAAAGTTTTAACCAAGACCTTTTTCAATCAATAGTTTGTAATTCAGAGAGTGGCACAACTCATCAATTTTCTCAGAAGATTAATCGTCCAGTAGTTTTGTAATTTCAACCACATGAAATTTCGGCAGTTAAGCGTACTGATACGACTCCCTAATCTAATCATTGCTGCTCTGACCATTTTATTAGTATATTATAAATTGATATTTCCTCACCTAATTTTGTCTGACGCTATCCACAATAGTTTGTTGCTGCTGGAGATAACCAATATAGTACTGATTATGGCGGGTGGGTATATTTTCAATGATATCTGCGACGAGTCAATAGATTCGATCAATAAGCCAAATCGACAGGTAGTCGGCATCCAGCTTTCCGTAAGGAAGGCTCTAAGATTATATTGGTTTTCCCTTGGACTGACATTCGCAATTACCATATTCTTATTTACTATTACCAGGAATGGAGTACTTGCTTTAATTCATCTATTAGCGATGGCCGTTTTATTCTGGTATTCGAAACATGGTAAAGGTCTGCCCTTGCTTGGGAATATCACGGTAGCATTACTCAGTGCACTACTTATTGCCATTCCGCCTTTGCTTTATTACAGGATTTTGTCCTCATCGCAGGATTCATGGCGAGAAATTGTACTACTTTTTATGGCATTTTCATTTGTCACCACGCTTTTCCGAGAATTAATTAAGGATTTAGAAGATCTCGAAGGAGACCAAATTTCCGGCTTAGACACCATACCCATAAAGTGGTCTCCAGTAAAGACTAAAATTCTGGGTATTTTCTATTCATTTATATTAATTCTGTTACTTCTGATTACCATATTCTTCTTGTCCGAAAGTGATAAATATATGATCTGGTATCTTGTCGGCTTATTAATATCCATTCTTTATCTCACTATCCACTTTTGGTTAGCCAAATCCCCAAACGAGTTTCATTCATTAAGCCAATACTTCAAGTTATTCATGATTCAAGGACTATCTCTACTATTATTTTTCTAGGCTATGAAAGGATCTAATGTGCTCAAACTACCCATTTTATTAGGAAGTGCCTCGCCACGACGAAAACATTTATTGCAGGAAGCTGGATTCAGGTTTCGCGTTGTACCCGCTGACATCGATGAGGTCTTTCCTGAAGATATGCCACCTCGAGAAGTACCGGTTTTTCTTGCAGAGAAAAAAGCAGAAGCCCTGGCGAAACAAAGAGAAAAAGGAGAAATTATCCTTACTGCCGATAGTGTAGTTATTTTGAAAAATCAGGTATTGGGTAAGCCAAATCAGCGAGAGGAAGCAGTGGAAATGCTCATGCTATTATCAGGACGACCCCATGAAGTAATTACTGGTGTTACATTACTTAATGAAACGAAGAAAGTCTCTTTTTCTGCGCTATCCCGGGTCCATTTTTCTTCTTTCAGCCTTGAGGAGGTTGAATATTATGTGGATCATTACAAACCATATGATAAGGCGGGATCATATGGAATCCAGGAATGGCTGGGCTGGTGTAAAGTAGTGCAAATCGAAGGATCCTACAGCAATATTATGGGTTTACCGGTGGCTATGGTCTATGACCGGTTACATGATTTTTTACGCTGATCAAAGGTTTTTGATACCTTAATCCGAACGGTCCTAGCGATTTACACTTTCTTTTGCTAGAGATTCTTATGATGCTCATACACTTCCTTGATATTCTGTTCTATCTTTGCAATCATGGCAATCACCCGGATGAAAGCAGTTTCCTTTCTTGAGAAAAAAACATCTCTACCATTGCTTGATATCCGTTCACCTGGAGAATATGAAAAAGGGCATATCCCTGGTGCAAATTCATTCCCACTTTTCACAAATGAGGAACGGGCGATCATAGGCACCCTCTATAAAAACGAAGGCAAACACGTTGCTGTAAAGAGAGGCTTACAAATCGTTGGCCCCAAGCTCGCTGAATTTGTCAATCAGGCTGAAAAGTTCCAATCTGATAAATTGACCATGTACTGTTGGCGTGGTGGGATGCGATCCGATAGTATGGCTTGGTTGCTAGATAAGGCAGGGTTTGATATTCTGTTATTGGAAGGTGGTTATAAGGCATTCCGCAATGGTCTGATGGAATACTTCCGCCGGCCCCTTCCACTTATTGTTTTAACGGGTTATACAGGGAGTAAAAAAACCGCACTCTTGCATATGCTACGCGAACAAGGTGAGCAGATCATAGACCTGGAAGGCTTGGCCAGCCATCAGGGATCCAGCTTTGGAAATCAAAAAACCAATGGCCAACCCACGAGTGAGCAGTTTCAAAACCTGATCTACGAATCATGTCGCCATTTTGACCGGTCTAGGCCCATTTGGTTAGAGGATGAATGTCTAAGAATTGGTAACGTCACTTTAATCGATGACCTTTACCGCCAGATGAATGATGCTCCCAGAATTTTTCTTGAAGTTCCAATGGAAGAGCGAATCGAATTTCTGGTGCAAGATTATGGTCAGTTGCCGGAAGAGAAACTGATAGAAGGAACCCTGGGAATCCGTAAAAAGCTGGGAAGTGAAAAAACAGAAGAGGCTATCACCAGCATCCGTGACGGGGATCTGCATAAGGCGGTGCAAATCATACTTTCATACTATGACCGATATTATCTAAAATCGATATCGAAAAAAGAGTCCACGATCATTAGACGCATTGTCTCTTCCATGAAATCACTTCCAGAGGTGGCAGTGCAACTTTCACAAACCATACATCATGCAATATAGGCTTACAGAGTACAGTCATGGAGCTGGATGCGGGTGCAAATTGTCACCTGGAGTTTTGTCCGAAATTCTGGAAAACAGGCAAGATGATTTTGTATTCCCGAATCTTCTGGTCGGTAACGAAACGAAAGATGACGCAGCCGTTGTCGCGCTGGATGATAAAACCGCCATCGTGAGTACGACCGATTTTTTCATGCCTATTGTCGATGACCCTTTTGATTTTGGAGCAATTGCCGCTACCAATGCCATCAGCGATATCTATGCCATGGG
>JAGQWV010000243.1 GCA_020437045.1 Saprospiraceae bacterium
ATTATTTTTTGTCAGATCGAATCCTGATGCTGACCGACAGCGTCAGTAAAAGCGAAACCGCGTATGGCCTTTGTCAAACAAGGCTTTCGATGATGATGAGATGGCGAAAAAGAAGCCGACAATAGTATTAGTTATTGTGGAAATGCTGCACTAGTGTTGACCTTTCTGTGGAATATACCGACCGTTTGAAGGAGATAGTGATTCGTGATAATTTACCAATAGAGGTTATTAATCACAATATGTTACATTATGCAACGAAGGGAAAATATGGGCTTGCTATCTGTCTGGGAAATAGCTTCAGCTACTTTGCGTACGATGATATGCTGACCCTTATGAATGTTTTTAATCAAGCCATCGTTGAGGGTGGCTATTTGCTGATTAATACGGCAATGTTGGCCGAAAGTGTTTTCCCATCACAAGAATCCCGATCCTGGATGCAGGCGGGAACATTATATTTTTTGATGGTACATGAGTATGATAATTTACTGGGGGCGCTTAAGACGGATATGCAATTTATTTTGAATGACAGAGTTGAGAAGAAAACCGCTTATCATTTTATCTACCGTTTAGCCGAGTTAATGAGGATGTTTAGTAACCAGGGATTTAAGGTGGAGGCTACTTACGGCGACCTTGACCAAAAGGAATATGATTTTGGCGATGCGCAGGCATATATTCTACTGAGGAAGTTATAGCTTCAAATAAATGCTTGATGAGTAAGGGTAGGGGTGAAAATGCCTCTTTCTAAGCATAGATATGTCAATTTTGGTAAATTGAGAGAATGTGGCCTTTTCGTAAGGCTGGGGAGTTGATCAATTTATTCGATTTTATGAAGTCTATCAATTATTGATATCTCTACGCTATCTTGTGATAATGAAAGCCATACCGGGCTCAGGCCAATAATCTGTCCGGGCTGGAAAAACTAAATTACTGCAAATGAAAACTATATCAATAATTTTAATCGTTCTGATTGCCCTTTTGCATCTTTATTTTCTCTGGCTTGAAATGTTTGCCTGGGAAACAAGAGGGCGGAAAGTTTTTAAGACATTATCGCCGGAGCTTTTCACTCCTACCAGAGTTTTAGCGGCCAATCAAGGATTGTATAATGGATTTCTTGCTGCCGGACTGATCTGGTCTGTGATGATAAAAAATCCTGAATGGTCGGTGAAAGTGGCAACTTTTTTTCTTGGTTGTATTCTGGTGGCAGGTCTCTATGGCGCTATATCAGCAGACAAAAAAATATTTTTTGTGCAGGGCCTTCCCGCCATTATAACTTTGTTGTTTTTATATTTATTTTAATAGATTTCTTGATCCCTGACTTATGTAAAAAGAAGTCGTAAAAAATGTAATAATTGATGTTTACAGGTGTTAATATTTGCAAGATAATTATTAGAATCCTACATTTAGAGAGATACTTACTCTTTTATTCTGGAATTGAAAAGAGAATATGGAAGCGCATTTTAAACACTTGATAACGATATCATTCAATTATGATTTTGAATTGTTGGAGCCACTCCATCAACTCGGTGATCGACTGACCTATATTTTGGACCAATCAGGTATTGGATTCTATGAAGGACATGAAATGAGTAAGGATGCTGATGGTGAAGGGCAGATCTATATTTTAGCCAGTAATGCGGAAAAAGTATATAAATTAATTGAACCAGTACTTTTTAAGGTCGATTGGATGAATGGTGCCATGGTGCAACTTCAATTCAAAAAACATAGTGGTTTGACAAAATCTATCGAATTTATGCTGGAAAAAGTATAATGTTTTTTGTGGACAGTAGTCCTCTACCTGTCCTGTGTTTCGTTGCGTTTTAGTTCCCATTTCCAGGCCGTATCCATGACAGTATCCAGGTCTCTCTCCGGCACCCAACCCAGTAACCTTTTTGCTTTACTATAATCAGCGTATACTGCAATGACATCACCTTCCCGGCGATGAGCCATCATATAATTTAGCTTCTGACCACTGACTTTCTCAAATGAGTGGATGACCTCCAGGACCGTACTGCCGGTACCGGAACCCAGATTTATAATGGTGCTACTTTCTGTTGCTTTACCTGATAATAAAAATTCTACGGATCTGGTATGGGCATTTGCCAGATCCATAATATGGATAAAATCTCGAATGCAGGTTCCGTCTCGTGTGGGATAATCGTCACCAAACACCGCAAGTTTTTCTCTTTTGCCTATGGCTGTTTCAGTGATGATCGGAACGAGATTATTTGCCTTGTTGTGTGGAGATTCGCCAATCATATTACTGCTATGGGCACCAGCCGGGTTAAAGTATCTTAAAATTACAGAGCGAAAATCAGGATTGACCTTCTGAAAATCCATAATTATTTCTTCACAAATCTGTTTGGTACGTGCGTAAGGAGATTCAGCTTCTTTTAAGGGAGTTTCTTCGGTGACCGGCAATTTATCAGCATTGCCATACACAGAACAGGAACTTGAGAATATTAAATTCTTGACTCCGTATTTTGCTTGTAATTTGAGTAGATTGATTAGCCCCAACAAATTATTATGGTAATAGAGTAAAGGATCTGCCACTGAATCTCCAACACTTTTTAAAGCAGCGAAGTGAATTACAGCAGCAAACTTATTTTTCTGAAATACCTCTTCTAGTTTTTCATAGTCACATAAATCCGCAGCAAAATTTGTTACGGTTTTATCAGTGATTTCTTTTATTTTAGAAAATGTCTCTACACTACTATTAATGAAATTGTCTACACTGACGACATCATATCCTGCAGATATAAGGTCAATGATGGTGTGGCTTCCAATATATCCAGCGCCACCGGTCACCAAAATCTTTGTCATGTTGCTGATTTATCTACATTTGCAAATGTAGAAGATTTAACTAACAAAGATCAGATGGAATGACAGCACTTAGCAAATTTAAAACCCCACTTAAAGAAATTGTTCAGCAAGCAGGCGCAGCTATACTGGACATTTATCACGATCCATCGCGATTTGATGTCGATTATAAGTCAGATAAATCACCATTGACTGCTGCAGACAAAGCATCCAATGAGATCATTATAAAAGGATTAAGTCGTCTGCCTGAAGGATATCCCATTATCTCTGAAGAAAGCACAAAGCAACCTTATGAATCGAGAAAATTATATGACTATTGCTGGTTGGTAGATCCGTTAGATGGGACCAAGGAGTTTATTAAAAGGAATGGTGAATTTACTATTAATATTGCCCTGGTCAAATTAGGGCGACCGGTGGCGGGGATAATCTATGTGCCGGTTACGGGAGCTTGTTATTTCGCGGCGGATGGTGAAGGTGCCTGGCGTTTAGACGATGACAGGGAGGTCCAACTGCAATGTGCTACATTTTCTCTCCAACAGTCAGGTTTGAGGGTCCTCTGCTCGAGATCCCATCTTAGTGAAGCAACACAGGAATACGTAGCCAAATTGACTGAACCGGTACTGGTTCCTCAGGGATCTGCTTTAAAGTTTACTGTCATGGCAGAAGGTGAGGGTGATATCTATCCTCGAATAGGACCGACCATGGAATGGGATACAGCGGCTGCACATATATTATTAAATGAAGCAGGAGGTGAAATCGTAGAATTTGCTTCAGGGAAACCACTGACTTACAACAAAGAGTCTCTTTTAAATCCTGATTTTGTCGCATACGGGAAAGGCAAAATATAGGATCCCAAGTTGGCATAAAGAAGGATATAGCACACCTAATGAGTGTGGGATGATTTGGGGTTTTTGGGCACTGGATCATATCCGTGACCACCCCAGGGGTGACAGCGGAAAATTCTTTTGAGTCCTAGCCAGGTACCTTTGAAAATACCCCACTCTTCGATGGCTTCAACTGTATAATGTGAACAGGTCGGGGTAAATCTGCAGGCGGATGGGAGCAGAGGAGAAAT
>JAGQWV010000244.1 GCA_020437045.1 Saprospiraceae bacterium
ATGAAGCACGCCGGATGACTGAAATAACGACTCAGGAAAAGAAACGTATAGAACATGAGGTTTATCTGGATATCTATCCAAGTACTAAACTCGACCAATATAATCACCAGCTTGTTGATCTTGAACATACGATCACCAGTAATGAGGAGGAGATCCGTTTTCAAAATCAATATCTGCAATATCTGGCTGCACAGGAAAAACTTGAAATTGCCAATGAACGCAGAAAATTAGCTTTTGAAAATGGAAAAATATCGGCGGTGCCTGCTCTTGAAGCTTACATCTCACCGGTCAAAGGTACCATTACTCAAATTTATAAAGAGGATTATGAAGTGGCGTTGGAATCTGAGACGGTACTTTCCATTCATAAGCCTACCAACCTCTACATAAAGGCTTTTTACGATCAGAAAGATTTGCGATACCTTAAAGAAGGCGATGTTGTTGATATTAGATTCCCTGATGGTAGTACCAGTATGGGAGTTTTACAGCGATTCTATTTTGCTACCTATCAACTGCCTGATGAATTTCAAAAAAAATATGAACCGGTTACCCGGAGTATAGTTGCTGACATCTTACCCATAAATGAAGTGGAGTTGGAGAAATGGAAGGCTTTCTACAAACTCAATGTTAGTATTTCGAAACCGATACTTGGAGTGACATGATGCTAGGAGATAACCCCAAATATAAAAAGAGTGCGGACCAAACTCATCAGACGCCTTCTCACCTGATGATTGAAGAAATTTCTCATGCGGAATTAGTGATTGCCCGCATCTTTGATTTTTACCGGGGCACCTTCCTCAGTCTTCAACAGTACGATGCCATCGTAATTCAATATACGGATCAGGACACTTGTATTCAGTTGGTGTCTCGATTGCGCTGCCATTTTGACCAGGCTATTTACCTAAAACCTGTCTTTATTATAAAGGATCACGGCACCTTACCTGAATCACTGGCCGATATTACTGATGGGCAGTTGTCACGAGCTGATGATTTGACTTTAGTTGGTTCGGTTGCCTTACGAATTAGAGATCGCTGCGCCGAAATCAATTTGTCATTAGATTATAATTATGAGGAATTAATTGTATTCAGTTTTCTTGCGTTTTGCTACACAAGGGACAAAGAGCAAGTAAGGCCCAGGATTAGTCAACGGGGTATTTATTATCCTATTCTCTCTGATCTCATGTATCATAATGTGAATCAGCGTCACTTTACAGCCATCCTGGATAAAATGGAACGAGAGGCCTTCCTGGATGGTACTTTTGACAGAGCAACCTATGTTTGTAGTGAATGTTTAGGCGATTATCTTTTATATCGTGAGGTTTGCCCACATTGCCATTCTGCACATTTGAAATCGGAAGATGTGGTGCATCATTTTCGATGTGCTCATGTCGGACCACTATCTGATTTCCGGGTAAATGGTGGACACGGGACCTTAGAATGTCCGAAATGTCAGCACGAATTAAAACATATAGGTGTGGATTATGATAAGCCTGCTACTATGCATTATTGCCTTGATTGCAATGCCAGTTTCCAGAACTACGCGATGAAGGCAGAATGCTGTGGTTGTGGTCATGACCAGGAAGTCGAATATCTCATAAAGAAAGAACTTAAGATTTATTCCCTGACCGAAAAGGCAATTAATACGCTTAAATCCGGACGAATCCAAACGAAGGAGCAGAGTAAAGAAATTGAAGATGTGCTGCCTTGGCACCTATTTGTAAAAACCTTAGACTTCGAACAATCACAAAACCCATCAGACATGAGTCACATGGTTTCTTTGCGATTTAATGATTTTCCCTCTTTGATTAAGCAGGTCGGAGAAGAGAATAAGTATAAATTACTAAGTGAGATTGTCCAAATTATAAAGACTACCCAGCAAAATTTTGATTTTCGTGGAATCAAGCTGCCAAGAATATATTTTTCCCTTTTACAAACTCGCCATAACGAAGCCGAAATTATATCGCAACGAATTGTTTTTCTAATTAATCATCTTTTAAATGATAATCTTCGATTGAAAAGAGTGATGTTGACGGCGGAAGTGCTCCCGATGAATGGCGATCTGGTTCAGACCATATTAACAGAAATTCAAAGTGTCCCCTGATATGTTTTTCGAAGATTTAATTACATATTGGAGAGAAGCAGGTTTGGATAAAATCGTGCGGATTTTTTGGTATTTTATTTTATTTGAATTGTTGAGGTATGTATTGGTAGATTATATTGTTGTCTTCTTTTATTTTTTAAGTAAATCATTGAATAGGAAAAAATGGGATAAAGCAAGAAATGACTTATTTGCTGAATATCCATTGGTTTCCATTATCGTACCCGGCAAAAATGAAGGTAAACATATCTTTAAATTAACCCGTTCGTTGGCGGAGCAGACTTATCGAAATTATGAGATCATTGTGGTTGATGATGGTAGTGATGATCAGACGCGGGTCATTGGAAGAGATTTGGAGAAGAGAGGATTAATCGACCTGTTTATCAGTAATGAGGTTAGGGGAGGAAAGGCATCAGGTGCTAATATC
>JAGQWV010000245.1 GCA_020437045.1 Saprospiraceae bacterium
TAGATCCTATTTCCCGTAATTGTCCCTGTCTTATTTTGTCTGGAGAACGGATTAGATGTTTTAGGTTTAGCCATCCTTTTTTCATACGATATCGATAATGTACATAACGATGTAATTTTCGATAAAACTTTCGGGAAAAGGTACTTTTATATAATAAATCTAAATCATCAGAATCTGTCCAATTCGTTTTTTTCTTAAGTTGGTGTTTTACCTTTTCATAAAACTTTGTTCCCGGCAGTGGATAGGAAATGGAAACACCTAGATCATCGGGCATCAGGTCAAGAAGCATTTTCAAGGTTTTCTTAATATCGTTGCTATTTTCACCTGGATATCCAAATTGCAGAAAGAAACCAATACGCGCGCCTTTTGATTTAATTTTTTCTGTTGCCATGAAGATTTGATTTACCTGGGTACCTTTTTCCATAGCATCCAGGATCTTTTGAGAGCCTGATTCTGCTCCGACCCAAACAATATCCAGACCGGAATCTATCAAGGCATCAATGGTATCATCTTTCAGGAGAAGATCTACTCGTGATTGGATTTTAAATTTAATCGATAGCTCCTCTTCTTTAATTGCCTCCCTAAATTCCTGAACCCATCCGGGTTTTAGTCCGAAGATGTCGTCACAAAACCAAAAAGTATGAATTCCAAAAGTATGAACCAGATACTTAAGTTCATCGACTACTGCTTTGGCGTTTCGGCTATTATACCGGTTGCCATAGATAGGTTTAGCACACCAATTGCATTTAAACGGGCAGCCCCGGGTAGTAACTACATTAAGGAGCATCTGCCTAGAGTTTTCACTCCAAACGGATTGATAGGCTTGAAAATCTATCAGATCCCAAGCGGGTATTGGTAAAATATCAAGATTGGTAAGTACCGGTCTTGGTGGATTGCGTTTTAACTGTCCATTTTCCCGGTAGCTGATCCCTTGGATATTTGCATAATTCTGCTGCGAATCCATCTGATTGATGAGTTCCAATAATGTAAGTTCAGCCTCGCCATGAATGATGAAATCAACACCTTCTTCATGATAAAGCGAATAGTGGTCTGTCGCATCACTACTGCTAACAATCACTGTCAGATGGTATTGTTTAGCATGGTGGATCATCGCAAATGCCTGCTGACGCATGGTCGTCAAGCACATCTTCGTGAGGTAGTTAAAACCATCTTCGTAGATCACCAGGACGGGTGCAACTCCAGATTGAATTGCAGTCATGACAAGACTATTGTCGTCTGCCAGGCAGTGATCAAAAAATTCTACCGCATATTTATTATCTCGCAAGACTGATGCCGCGTAGAGCGTGGCCAAAGGTGGATATGGTTGACGGGTTTTCCATTGTTTGGAATCATATTTATAGAAATATGAATTGGTTAGAATTATTTTACTCTTCTCAGTCATACCTTAATCGCATGAATGGAACAAACCTCACTAAACTTCCTTTCAAAAGCAGACAATACCTTTTTCTGGAAATACAATGGATGCACTTTCGAAATTTCAGGACGGACAATGATTGCCCGGTTAAAATCCTCTTCCGAAAAATCCTTTGAATATTTCTTCCGGTAATTCTGAAGACTCATTTTCATAAACCAATCTCCCAGCGAACTTGCCAGTTTATTATCCAGTAATTGCTCGGCAAACTTTTTGATAGATGAGTACACCTTAAAACGTACTTCGATCTGCGGCGCTGGTGTCAGGTAGCCAGCATAATAGTTATAAACCCAATTGTTCTTGGCTAACATCTCCTGATATAGATCCATTCCAAAGACCGGAATCATGGTAATCAATTCTGTGGCGGAAAATTGATTTCTATCAGAAATTTGCAGATGATCGACATCAACCATGTAGTTAATACAAAAATTCTTATGGGAATCCAGTAAAAACAGCTTTCTAAAGACCACCATCAGAAATTTAGTAATCCATAACTTGCCTTTATCAACAACAATAAAAAAATCAAGATCACTGTCTGTACTCATTACTCCTTTTGAATATGATCCAGTCAGAAAAACAGCTCGGACAAAAGGAAAAGCAGCCACTAGCTGACTAAATTTCCTTATCCTTCCGGCACTGCTTTTTGCTAAATTACTTTTGACTTTTCTCTCTTCAACATTTCTTTCGATTGGATCCAAGCCAAAAAAATCACCTTTCCTTTTTATAATGTTAATCTTTAATAATCGTTGGATAGCACCATCAACTTCCGTTTGGGTCACTTTAAATTGATTAAAAGATCTAAGTTCTGCGGCAGACAGGGGATGATGGAATAAATCAAAATATATGACAACACGCAAAACAGAGATCTCCAGAGAGCTCAACTCGAGAAAAGGAGGCCGTGTTGACACCAGGTTTTGATTCTTTAGGCTCATAAGATAATGCATAGATAATAAAATTGTCAATCACCTAATCTACCTGTATCGTACGGGAGCATGCTATCGATTGCAAAGACTTTCAGGTAAGAGTACTTTTTTCTGTATATTCAACACGCTTAGTAATTTACATTAACCCATTAATTTTTCAATGCTATGTTAAAGGAATTCAAAGAATTTGCGATGAAAGGCAACATGTTAGATTTAGCCATCGGCTTTATTCTTGGTGCTGCTTTTGGTACTATCGTTAAGTCGCTGGTTGATGACATTCTGATGCCAATTGTAGCTAGCGTACTAGGTAGTCCTGATTTTAGCAATTTATTTGTAGTCCTCAAAGAACCAGCCGACATGACCGATGTCAATATGGCCAGTATTGCTTCTATTAGAGAGGCAGGAGGAATAGCACTCGGTTATGGACTATTTCTCAATGCTTTAATTTCTTTCCTGATTATGGCCTTCATCTTGTTCATGATTGTAAAAAATGTCAACAAGTTGAAGAAAAAGGAAGAAGATGTACCAGCGCCACCAGCTGGTCCCACTCAGGAGGAACTCTTAATGGAAATTAGGGATCTTCTTAAGAAGTAGAATTTTTTCAAACCTCATTCGATTAAATGAAATATAGGCTCACTTGATAATAAGTGGGCCTAATTTAATTTATGCCACCTGCTTTCCCTCCGCTAAACCTGCGCCAACCCAGCATAGCAATCCCCAACAGAACCAAAAAAGCGAGTATCACCTGATAAAACGGTATGAACGATATGGCAATAATATGCGTTCGATCGATCAACCACATGAAGATCAGAATCGCCCCAATCATAAGCATGAGACCATGGATCTTTCCAAAACCGGGGATTTGGTCGAAAGAAACATTTTTCCGGATCAGTAGTAGTGTAAGGATCATAGATACGATCGGTAAGATTTGAGTCCAGATATCCATATCGAAAATACTCTGCCGTTCAAACAGAAATAAATAGACATTCAGGGTAACGGCAAATATTCCCGGTATACAAATAAGATATACCAAGGTAGAATACATGTATTTCCACGGGGAAATATGACCCTCCCCTTTACCTAACCAACTCGCTAATAATGCAGTAAGTGGACAGGCCACAAAGAAAAAAATCAATATTTCCGGACTCTTTGCCAGCAGGTCAAAAAAAGCTCTTAAGGTCATTGGCAATAATTTGTATGCGTTGCTTTTGAATTGTGTTGCGTGAAATTACAATTTCCCTGCTGGATACTTCAATTCGGCGCTGTCCATCAAGTCAGAATTATGCTGATCAGAGATCCTTATGTCTTTCCCAGTAATTTTGTTCTTCAATCTCTTCCAAAATCCTGAGGTAATTTTGGTATCTCATTTCACTGATCTCTCCTTTTTCCAGAGAGCTTTTTACCGAACACTTAGGTTCATTGCGATGGGTACAATCAGGAAAATAACAATCTTCCGAAAGTATAAAGAACTCCCGGAAGTTATGGGCAACATCCATTGGTTCTAAATTATTAAAAGAGAGGGTTTTGAATCCCGGAGTATCGATAATGTATCCATCACGAAAAGGATGCATCTCCGCAAAAGTCGTCGTATGTTGGCCCTTACCTGAATAGTCAGAAAGCTCTGAGGTTCGTAAGTCCAAATTGGGGTCCAAGGTATTGAGTAGTGTAGACTTTCCGACACCACTCTGGCCGGCAAACAAAACTGTTTTTCCGATGAGAAACTCTCTCAGCCCATCAATCCCCTCACCCGTAAGGCATGAAGCTAAAAACACTTTATAGCCGATCGACTCGTAGACAGCCTGACAATACTCAAAAAAGTCGAGATCATCTTCTTCATACAGGTCGGCTTTATTAAAAACGATCGCTGCAGGCACATCATGAGGCTCAGTCATCAAGAGGAATCGATCGATCACCCCGGGTTTTAACTTTGGCTGTACCATCGTAACCACCAACAGCGCAAGATCAATATTGCTGGCAAGGAGATGAAGCTGATGTTTCTTACGCGGAGATTGTCTGACGATATAGTTTTTTCTGGGTAAAATGTCTTTGATAATGGCATTGGTTTCTCCAAGATCTTCCAATTCGTAGTAGACCTCGTCACCTACCGCTACCGGATTGGTTAAAGGAATGTCATTGAGTCTGAATTTACCAACAATCCGGGCATTATATTGTTGGCCCTGATCATTTTCGATGGTATACCAGCTGCCCGTACTTTTTATGACTTTTGCTTTCTTCATTTTTAAAAGCGATATATGGGTATGAATACTTCGAACCGGGGACTATAGGTCTTATCGAGTGGATAACTATAGCGGATACCCATGCTCAAAGGTACCTCATTGACCATATTCATATCAAACACTAACTCAGTACCAACACTTTGGAAAGTCTGAATTCCATTTTCATCAGAAATTCGGGAGTATTCGAAAAAAGGATTCATACGAACCCGATAGAAATAGACCAGTCCGGCAAATCCTATATCGGGATAGAAGATCGGAAAATGATAATCGGCACTCAAACGCATTACTTCCGGTGCGGAGATAACTCCATATCCACGATGATTGAATCCGTTTGAAAACTGATACTCTGCGTCATCTATATCGGATTTCAAATCAGCGTGCAAAATCAAACTATGGTTGACGCCAATCCCCCGCACCGCCAGCCCGGACCGTATTTGAATTTGTTCGGCTTTATACTGATCTAAAGAATTGCTGAATCTAACCTGCAAATATTGACCGCTATGCGTGAAGATATTCTTTCTGGCTTTCGTTTGCTGTTGTTGAAAAGTCAGTTGAGTCGCTAAAGAGGTAATGGTAAAATCCAAATCACCATTGAGAATTATGTTATTAATGCCAATGGAAGGAGTAAGTGTACGGATATAGCTTCCGGAAAACAAATGCCAATCCACCGAAAGGCCTCCAAATAAGTTGGTTTCCGTCCAGTTTCTCTGTGCGTTTTCCACAATAGCCGAACGATTCACCCGGCTTGCTTCCAAATCAATGGTCGGATACCAGGTAGCTATTGAGGCCCTTGCAAATGGACGATAATTTTGTTGGTCATAATTATATTTGACTCCAGCAGCTATTTCAACATTATTAAGGACATTGTTGGAAAGTACCCGGGCAATGATTTCCGGATCTTCTACATCTAATCCCCATGTGTGTATATTGATACTTTTGGATACAGGATGATATTTTGATTCCGGATAGTTTTTATGCGGGATGCTGTCCAGTAGATTCTTTTCTGCGACCCACTCGAAGGAATTGTCAGCTGATCTTTTTCGAGCAGCAATACTAACGGACTTGATGATGTGACCTTTATCTGTCATAGTGACAAAATATACGCTATCTTTTCCAGCAGTCACTTGAAAGGCACCATTTGGCTCGTTTGTGTATCGATACGTATTTCCCGTGGAAATATTGGTGGAAAAGATATTCTCCAGTCCTTCAGTGGAAGAGCTATAAAATATCAGTGAATCATGGATCTCCGGAACGCCAACAATTCGATTTCGAAAAGGAACGATTTCCCTTATAGCCTCAGTCTCTAAGGCCACCTGGACAATTGCCATTTCTCCGTGATTGTTACGCACAGCTGTAATTACCTGGGTGGTTGTGGTACTAAATTGAGGATACGTGAAGACCCAACCAAGGCGAGCGATCTCTTTCACAACCATTCCGCTAGCTATATCGATCAGGCATAGGGTAGTTTCTGCCCCTGATCCCTTGCTTATGCAGATAATCTTACTTCCATCCGGACTCGGTTGGGGAGAAAAAAACTTTTTCCTTTTGCTGATTCTTTTCTTTTGTCCTGAATCGACGTCAAAAAGGAAAATATCACTGTAATCATCTTCCGTCCATCTCGGATTGGTAGAATATTCGGTCCAGGACAAAAACCGGCCATTACCGCTAAAATAAGGATCTATGCTTAAGCCTTTGGTAACTATGGTGTTGCCTTCACCCGTCCTCAGATTCACCTTCTTAAATCTACCGATCCGGTCGTAGCTGCGCTCGAAAAAAACCAATATAGAATCATTTACAAGATGTGGATACTGATCGTCGGTGAAATTTCGCTGCACTATTTTAGGCACCACCCTGTTGCTACCTGCTGTTTCCGGATCGGCGGTGTTGACATTCGTTGAAAGATCCTGCCACATAGTATTGTACATCTGGGCTGGTTTCAATTTGCCATATTTTTGCATGGCTCTGGCAAAAGGATAGAATATACCTTTGTATGCCGCTGCGTCCAACATAACATCTTTCCAAAATCGATCACCGTATTGTTCATGACCATATTTGACCAACAAATAGCCAAGACGATAATGATCCGGTACAAAATCCTTCAGTGATCCATTTCTCGCTTTGCTGTAATTATATTTGGTGTCACCGAGCTTCAAAGCACGATAACCGGATAAAAAGGCAGGAATACGCCCTCTGCCCTGTTGGGATTGCACGGTTTCCGCCCAAACCGCATCTCCTTCTGTAAACCAACCGGGAAGACTCAGATTGGCAGCCCCAGCCCAGGATTCCTGACCAAAGAGATAGTACAACCATTTTACAATGCCACGTCTTGCTGAAGACAATTGTACAACATGTCGATATTCATGCAGTGTCAGTAGGTCTAACCAGGGCAGTGCCGTGAGCTCGTAATTATCCTGCAACGGCGTCGTGACAAAAAGGGACTTCCAGGGAGCAATTGACACAAAACCATTGGAAATAATCGTCTGGTCGTTGAGCAATATATCCACCTTCAGAGCCTTGTCACCGATGATGTCAACCTGATGTTTTCTCAGGTAATGCACCATATTGGCCACTCTTTCCGCTTCCGGAAGCAAGTGACCTGGAAATATAATTCTGGCCGTATCCGTGTTTATTTGAGCCCAATGAATGGAAGGTCGAAAGCCACCAAAGGACTGAGCAGCCATCATTTGCATGATGAATGAAGCGGCAATTAGTCCATATATTCTAAACCGGAGTGACGGAGTGTACTGCATGAGCAATTTCTTGGATCAAACGCGGGTCTTTTTCGATTGCATTACCAACCACAATAATATCAGCTCCCGCCTTTACATTTCTAAGGGCTTTTTCCGGGGTATCAATGCCTCCTCCGACGATGACCGGAATTTCAATTGTCTGGCTCACCGACTCGATCATAGATTCGGAAACCGGTATAACCGCTCCACTTCCGGCATCTAAGTATATTAACTTAAGGCCCAACATTTCACCGGCAAGAGCCGTACAGATTGAAATATCATCTTTGTCAGAGGGTATTGGTTGCGTATTGCTCATGTAGGATACCGTTGTTGGCACACCACCATCAACCAGTATATAGCCACATGAAATGATCTCCAAAGGGCTTAGCTTGAGATAAGGAGCCGTGATCACATGTTTGCCAATGAGCAATTCAGCATTTCTACCGGAAATCAGTGATAAAAACAGGATGGCATCAGCACGGTAACTTAATTGATAAGAATCACCAGGAAACAAAATCAGAGGAATAGAACATCTTTTTTTGATCTCGGTAAGACAGGAGTCCAACCCATTATTTACGATCAAACTGCCACCCACAAAGAAATAGTCGACACCGGCATCAACGGCCCTCTTTATAATCTCATCGATGTCGTTGAGGTGTACTTTATCCGGATCTATCAACATCGCAAAACGCTTTTCCGCATTTGCTTTTGCCTGGAGCATATTCTGATAGATATTCATAAAGAATCGCCATTTGTGAAAATCAAAGATAAGCAAA
>JAGQWV010000246.1 GCA_020437045.1 Saprospiraceae bacterium
AATTAACGGCAATAATCGATGCGTTAGTCTACTAGTGCAGTACTCCCAAAACTAAATCAAATTATCGACAAGGTTCACACGACAAAGATCAGAACTGTCATTCAATAAATGCATTTCAAGACCAATTATGGATTCATTTCCAGCGCTTTACCCTGCTAATTTCGGAGTCTCCAGTAATTTAAAAAATTGATCAAGTTTAGGAGTGATGATAATTTCTGTTCGACGGTTCTCACTACGACCGGACGCAGTATCATTATCGGCCTTAGGAAGATATTGTGACCTTCCGCCAGCTGTCATTCGCTCCGGTGAGACAAAATATTCCTCTTGCAAAGATCTCACGACCGAAGTTGCCCGCTTGACGCTTAAATCCCAATTGTCTAGCAGGCATTCATTGTTGATCGGTACATTATCGGTATGACCTTCTACCAGAATATTCAGATCCTGATGATCATTAATGATGGTAGCCAACTTACCCAGCACCCCCTGAGCCTGCGAGGTAAGGGTCGAACTGCCCGACCGGAATAACATTTTGTCGGAAATCGATACATACACCACTCCACCTTTGACTTCCACCTGGACATCAGAATCATTCACATCGGCCAAAGACCTTTTTATGTTCATCACCAATGCAAGATTAATGGAGTCTTTCTCCTGAATCTTGCTGGTCAGATTTTCAATGAAGGAATATTGTTGATTAATGGATTCGAGCGATTTGTTAATACTTTCGGCACCAGCTTTGTTAATAACCGAAAGATCAGATAACCGATCAAGCAGACTGGTTTCTGTATTTTTCAAGTGATCCAGTTGTTCTTGGAGTTGCTTGATCTGCTCATCTTTAAGTGCCATCTCTCTTTTGGCTTTCTTTCCACAGGAAACGAGAAGCATGATTCCAAGGAATACAGCGATGCTATACTTTTTCATAAAGCAATTTGTTGAAGGTATGTATCACTGAAACACCTCGAAGACCTTTTTTAGTATGCTTTTCCCAAAGAATTGTGGAGAATCATTCGCTGTCGATGAGACTTTCTGCCACCTGCAGTCCATTAGCCCTGGTCTGTTTGTGCGCTTTCCTATCCACTTTAATGACATCAAACAAATCCCTTCTTCGATCTTTAAGATTTCGTACCGAGCCAAAGTTATGCAACTCCCGTATTAGATCAATGTCAACATCGGCAACTAAAATCATTTCGGTATTAGGGGTTGCTTCAGCTTTGATCCCATTAGAAGGAAAAGCAAAATCACAAGGAGTAAATACTGCAGATTGGGCGTACTGAATATCCATGTTATGAACCAATGGCAAATTACCAACACTTCCGGCAATCGCTACATAGCATTCATTTTCAATAGACCGGGCCTGAGCACAATGCCGCACCCGGGAATAACCATTTTGCGTATCCGTCAGAAAAGGAACAAACAGAATATCCATTCCCTCGTCGCTAAGAATACGGCTTAACTCGGGAAATTCCACATCATAACAAATCAGTATACCTACCTTACCACAATCCGTGTCGTAAGATCTGATGCTCTGTCCACCTCTTAGTCCCCATACTTTTGCTTCATCGGGAGTGACATGAATTTTTTCAAACATTTCAATTTGACCGTTCCGGTGACATAAGAAACCGACATTGGTTAATTCTCCGTCTTGGACATAGGGCATACTACCGGTGATAATATTAATATTGTAGGATATCGATAGATTAGAAAATCGATCCCTGATTGTTTCGGTATAGGCTGCCAATCCCCGAATGGCTTCAGCCTCCGAAAGATGATTGAACTCTGCCATCAATGGGGCATTAAAAAATTCTGGAAATAAGGCAAAATCACTTCGGTAGCCAGAAACGGCATCCACAAAATATTCTACTTGTTGCATTAAATCATCAAGTGAGTTATACGGACGCATCTGCCATTGGATTAATCCCAAACGCACAATTCTTTTGTTAGCCACCGGCTCAGTTCGTTGCTTTTCGTAATAAATATTATCCCATTCCAGAAGTACGGCATATTCTTCAGAGGCTGCATCGCCTTCCAAATAACCTTTCAATATTCTTACTGGATGAAAATCATTTGACAGCTGAAAGTTAAGGACCGGATCATGTATTTCCTTCGAGCGAACTTTATCGATATAAACCTTGGGCGAAAATTCGCCGGCATACTTGTGATAATTTGGTATCCGGCCTCCGAAAGCAATTCCTTTCAGGTTCAGATTCTCACATAACTCCTTTCGATAATCATACAAACGGCGTCCCAATCGAAGTCCCCGGAATTCCGGCTTGATAAATACGTCAATACCATAAAGCAGATCCCCATCGGTGTCGTGGGTTTTAAAAGAATAATTACCGGTAATTTCTTTATAAGAATGGGCGACCTCAAAATCCATGGAATTAATGATAATTGACAATGCGCATCCCGCCACTTTATCATCGACTTTGATCACCACTTGACCTTCAGGGAATTTTTCAATTAGTTTTTCAATATGATGCCTTTTCCAATAGGCCCCTGGCATACTAGTATATGATTGGATCATGGCCTCTTTAATTTCCTCATAATCGGTAGCAGAGAGAAATTTTAATTCTATTTTATTAATGTTCATATCCTTTATTTAATCCATACTAATAAAACGAACGATCGGGAATTATTATCCTGTCAATAGCAAATTATCCCAATGCTCTCTTTTCCAGATAAGATACAAAAATGAAAAAATTACAATTTCTTATCTTCATCTTATTGAAGAATTCTTTACTGAATCCGGTCTTTTCATAACCATAGGGACAAGGCCTTCCTTCTGATAATAATAACTGGACAATTAGTAATAATTTAGGTTTCCGGTCTCGATAGAGCGATCAGTAGTAGATCACATTTTCCAATTATTAGAACAATATTTAGAAAGAATCGTTGATCCATATGCATTAGAAGCCTATATGCTGGAGCTCTCCTATCCCTGTGATGTTCGGTTTCGATCGCACGGTGCCCAGGTCGATATCCTAATTCTGATTACCTTTATTTCAGATTTAATCATTAACTTGCATTAATAATTTTTATAATATGAGAATCAGACATTTGTCTTCACTGGTCATCATGATGATGGTCACATTTACGATATCATGTGACAATGCGGAAAAAGACTCCATTCGTGACGAAGCACGAAGTTCTTTGCGGGATATTCCTGCCGGAAGTATAACCCCACCTGCCTCCACCGGAAATGCTCTTTCTGCTGCCGGATCGGTACAACATTATATCTGTCCCAATAACTGCCAGGGTAGCGGTGGTGCCTCAGCCGGAACTTGTCCGGTCTGCGGTTCTGAATATCAGCACAACCAGGCATATCACACACAACAGGCTGCCAATCAGGGAGCAACCCAATCTCCATCAACAAGTACAACTCCTGAGCCGGCACAAAATGCCGCTGGTGTCTGGCATTACACTTGTCCCAATGGATGTTCTGGTGGAGCTGGTTCGGCTGGCAAGTGTGCTTCATGTGGAGGTGATTTGGCACATAATACCGCGTACCACAATTAATTTAGGTCTTAAAACCTTGGAGTTACAAACTACTCTTACGAAAGATAGTTTAGGCAAAAAAAAAAGACCAACTCTTTTTTTGTATGAGAGTTGGTCTTTTTCGTAAAAGTCTCTTATATACGATTAATACGTGAACACATCACATCCTGCGAAGTGAAAATTGCCTTCAATGGTAGCATTTTCATCAGAGTCTGAACCGTGGACGGCGTTCTCCCCCACATTTTTGGCATAGAGAGCCCTGATCGTACCCGGAGCAGCTTCTGCTGGATTCGTAGCACCAATCAGCTTACGAAAATCCTCTACAGCGTTCTCTTTTTCGAGGATCGCAGCAACAATAGGTCCGGATGACATAAAATCGACCAACTCCTGATAGAATGGTCTCGCTTTATGCACGGCATAAAAGGCACCTGCAGTTGCTCCGGAAAGTTGCGTCATTTTCATCGCTACAATCTTAAAACCGGCACCGGTAATCTGTTCAAGAATTTTACCTATATGTCCAGCCTTAACCGCGTCAGGTTTGATCATAGTGAAAGTTCGATTGCTCATAATATCTCTTTTAATATCTACGTTTATTTTAATCTATTTTTTTTGAAGGGGCAAAAGTAAGTAAATCAGAAAGAACCAGTAAAAGGTTTTCTTCTAAATAAATTTCTCTGCTTCGTTAAAAAGTCACATTTTCGTCCTTCAATTGAAAAACATGCATGGAATCGAAGAGGTTAGATCAGTCTTATCGACACCAAAAAACATACTGATCACCAGTCACCGAAATCCAGATGGAGATGCAATTGGATCTTCCCTGGCCATGAGCCAGTGGTTGAAAAAGAAAGGACACCGGGTAATGGTGGCTTTTCCTTCTGAATATCCCGACATTTATCAATGGATGCCCGGTATCGAAGATGTGCAAATATTCGATGTCGACCCGGAACCCATTGCTGCTTTCTGTCAACACCTGGAAGTATCGATTATCCTCGACTATAATTCTCTGGCCCGGATCGATAAATTAGGTGTTTTCTTAGAAAATCGGGATCTCTATACAATATTAATCGATCATCACCTTTACCCTGATCCCATTGGTGATTTTATCTTATCTGATACTTCTGCCAGTTCTACCTGTGAGTTGGTATTCCGGTTTATCGAAGTGTTTGACCGGAGTAATCTTACAGACCTGAACATTGCCACCTGTATCTATACCGGGATAATTACCGATACCGGATCCTTCCAGTACAGCACTTCACCGGCACTATTTAGAAGTGTAGCCGCTCTACAGGAAATTGGATTGGATACGAATGCTATACATGACCGGATTTTCAACACTATGGATGAGAAGAACTTGCGACTTCTCGGCCATTGTCTGGCAAACCGTATGGAAATCATCGATGATTTTAAAACGGGAATCATCTTTCTTAATAAGCATGACTTTCAGGTGTATGATATCCAAAGGGGAGACACTGAGGGTATTGTCAACTACCTACTCAAGCTTAAGAATGTGCATATGGCGGTATTTATACGTCAGCAACCAACAATCATAAAGATATCTTTTCGTTCGAAAGGCGATTTTTCTGTGGAAGAAATCGCAAAAAATTACTTTAATGGAGGAGGTCATCGAAATGCAGCAGGAGGCTATACGAAATCAAGTCTTGCCGCAACCCTTGATCTGATCAAGTCGATACTACCTCAGTATAAACAACAGTTAAATAAACCAATTTTATGAAAATATTGCAATCAATCACCCTGGTGGGGCTCCTGGCACTACTGATCAGTTGTAGCAACCAGGAAAGTCATGGTGATCAGGAATTGACCCGTCGAGGATACCGGCTCGAAAGGCATGTAAGCACCAATGGCCCAAAACCGGCACCTGGTGAATATGCCTACTTCCAGATCGTGATGCGCCATCAGGATTCCATTTTTAATACGAGTTATGGCTCTGATCAAATACCCCGTATAAGAATACCGGCAGAAGAGGAGTACACAGAGGAAACACCCGTCATCGTCGATGCTCTGGCCATGATGTCCGCGGGTGATAGTGCCACATTGTATTTCCCACTGGATTCGCTTGATCAAGTTCCTCCGGCCTTCGCTGATATTGATGTAATCGAATATGATCTCAAATTTTTAGAGATCAAAACCGATGAAGAGTTTAAGGCAGAAATGCAGGAGATCCTCGACCAAAGGGCAGCAGAAATGGACGCTGTGCGAGCCAGAAAGCCAGAAATTGTGGCCACGGCCGAAAAAGCCCTGGCAGATTATAAGGCAGGGAGAATCCAAAATCTGCAAAAAACTGAAAGTGGGTTGGAATATGTAATTCATGAAGAGGGCACCGGTGCAATGCCCAAAAACGGAGATATGGTAGCCGTACAGTACTACGGTACATTCATGGACGGTAAAGTGTTCGACAACTCTTATGATCAAGGCGAACCTTATCGCTTTCCCCTGGGACAGGGACGGGCGATCAAAGGATGGGATGAAGGAATCGGCTATCTCAAACAGGGAACGAGAGCCTCACTTTTCATTCCTCCATCTTTAGGTTATGGTGAATCTGGATATATGGATATCCCCGGAAACACTCAATTGTATTTTCTTGTTGAGTTGGTTGAAGTAAACTAAAAAGAGAACTAGTAGATGTTCGCATCGATTATTGCCGTTAATTTAAATATCTTTTTGCGATTTCCTTCGTTGCAAAGACTCGCTGTAGCTACGGCTACATCTGCGTTTTGCGCCTCGGACCTCATCAAAAATCTTATTAAAATTATTCAACATAACCCATGCGAACATCTACTGGTTGGAAT
>JAGQWV010000247.1:0-7131 GCA_020437045.1 Saprospiraceae bacterium
TACCCAGCCCTCATCATCTATTTCTCCCAGGTTATTGGCTTTATTAAGAAACCAAAGTAATGCTGTTTTGTCATTAATGGCCTGATGCAATTCTTCGGCATTCTTCACAGTGATGATCTTTGCCCCTACATTACTAAGGGCTTTGGTATAACCTCCCGCATGAGACTCCTGCATAATTACTTCATTCTTAAGCCCCTCTGTATTTGGAAGTTGCTGGACCAGTTTACGATCCACACCCGTCATGATCCCAGCCATGCCAACACTCATCGCTCCAAAACATCCGGAAGATACCAGAGCTCCTTCACAGTCAAGAAGTTCGGCAATGCGCTCACCTACTTTATCGTATAAAACATTTAAGTCTACATAGTTCTTTCCAGTCTTCTTAATCGTTTCCAATACTTCATCTGGCATCAAACACCCCGTCATGGTGGTAAATGGACCTGCACAATTGATGAATGTGCGTATACCAAGTTCCGTAAATAGATCTCTTTCTTCACTTATTATAAAAGGAGTCTTGGAGCCCTGTGAATTATTGGGATACCCCAACCCTATCCCTGCTGTCCCGAATAATGGAATTCCGGAAAGTAACTTCAATAATCTTCTTCTCTGTATCATATTTACTTAAGTTTAAAAGAATAGCTATTGAATATAAAGGAATCTCTCATTATGGCGAAGGTAATCAACCCTAATATGTAAAAATTCAAACGACTAAATTCGAAAAAAGCAGCCGGTGTGCTAGGCAAAATCAAACTCTCTATATTTAACAAATAATTGTAGACATCCCTAATGCGTCAGTTGACTTGCTTTAGTTGCTGATAGCCACCAATGTACTGCTATGTTTTTCAATTTATATCTTTAGGATAAATTGCTCCAATGAGAATATTTAACTTAGCACTGATCGTTCTATGGTTGGCTGAATCGGCGTTCGGCCAGATTCCATTTTCAAATCCGGAGGCTGTTGGTATGTCCAGTGATCGGCTGGCCAGAATTAGTCAACTATCCAAAGAATATGTCGATAGTTCACGGGTAGCTGGTATCGTCACCATGGTGGCCAGAGATGGACAAATCGTCTACTTCGAATCATTTGGCAAGAGAGGAATGGACGACCTTGGATTATTAAAAAAGGATGATTTGTTTCGGATATTCTCCATGACCAAACCAATCACCGCCGTGGCTATGATGCAGCTCTATGAGCAGGGAAAATTTCACATGAAAGACCCGGTGACCAAATATATTCCCGAGCTAGCAGATCTAAAGGTTTTAAATGAAAATGGTGTCTTGGTACCGGTAAAAAATCAAATGACCATTCAGCAATTAATGACGCATACCGCTGGATTTTCCTATGGATTTAATTCCAACGATTTGGTAGACCAGCAATATTCCGAAGCTGACCTGTGGAACGCGAAAGACCTGAATGATTTTGCCCAGAGAATTAGTAAACTTCCACTAAAATATGAACCCGGGACGCAATGGCATTATTCAATTGCCGTTGATCTGCAAGGACTGATCATCGAACGATTATCCGGACAATCTTTAAAGGATTATTTTTTCGAGCATATCCTCCAACCATTGCAAATGGAAGATACTTATTTTGAAGTACCCGAAGAAAAGCGATCGCGGTTTCTGCCTAATCACAGCTTTGACAGAACCACCGGTAAACCCAGAATTATCAAGGAAATCACCAGCGCTGCTTATAGTGATTATTTTCATGTATCCTTATATTCCGGAGGTGGTGGTTTAGTATCGACCGCCATGGATTACATGATTTTTTCCGAATGCATGCGCAATGGTGGCACATTGAACGGAAAGCGAATTTTGAGTCCAAAGACCGTTAAATTTATGATTAAAAACCATCTCAATGCTTGCCTGGCAAATAGCGAAAAATCCGGGGTTAATAATCAGGGTGACCATTTTGGATTTGGACTTGGATTTGCCCTAAATCTGGACGCTCCTTCCAGTGGCGTCATCGGCAGTGCCGGAGAGTTTAACTGGGGAGGAGCCGCCGGGACTGTTTTCTGGATTGATCCGGTAGAAAACATTTCGGTGGTTTCCATGATCAAATTGATGGGCTCACCGTGGAAATTACGCGAAGATCTGAAAGTAGCCGTTTATCAATCATTGCTCGAAAGTTATGAACATTGATATTCATATTTCTACCGACAAAAAGCTCGATTTCTCAAACCATTCAGCTTGAATGCAGGCTCTAGGAGACTGTTGAAATACCCAGCTCGCGCTGTAAAATATAGGAAAGTCCTTTGATTATTGAAATACACAGTCGTTCTCCTTGTGCCTGACTTTGTTGATCCTCAGTCAGTTACCGACGATTAGCCTCCCTCGATCTCGCCTCGTCAGGCACAACGATTTACGACTGCAGCATCAATCTCAGTATTTCGACAGTCTCCTAGAGCATTCTGGTAACAGCCACTACTCTTTTATTTAACTCTGAAATATATTTAACCGAAGAATCATCAGGAATAAAAGCGGCTTTTCTGGCGATACTGTTAGGAATAATTCCCCGGGCTTTTAAAAGTTCCTTTTCTGCATAATGGAAAAACTCCATATTCTGCAGGGAAAAGAATATCTGGGGCATCACCTTTTCAAATAAGTCGAATGCCGCGTCGGTTTCCCCATTTTTCCGTAACAAAAAAACCTTTTGTAAAATATCGGCTACTGCCAAGCCCGGCATGACACCAGCAATACCCACCGGTACCAACTCCATCAGATATAATCCTCCCCATCCTTCAAAAAGCCCCACCTTACCCTGTGTTTGGTCAATAATTAATTCAAATTTAGGGGCACAAAGTGGCTCTTCTAATTTCAAATATTGGAAATTTGGATGCCACTCATTTAATTTTTTAATAAATGAGGCACTCATTGTTGATCCCCCCGGATTAAAATCCTGGATGAGTACCGGGGTGTTGGGTATTGCACCAAGAAATCCCCCGAGATATTCCATCAATGAATCTTCCGGCAAGCTGAACATGCGCGGTACCGCCAAGGAAATAATATCGGCACCATTGGCAATATTATCTTTTGCCAGTCTAACGGCATTCTTCAAGGAAGGATGATTGGATTGAGCTACTATTTTTATCCTTCCCTTTGCCTGATCGACGGCAATTTTAACTACCTCTAATTTCTCATCATCAGTGAGCTTATAAAATTCACTGGCATAGGCAGGCAAGCAAGCTGCTTCAATTCCACAAGTACAAGCAAAATCAACCAAATTTCTCAATGCATCTGTATCAATTTCTTCATTCTTTTTAAAAGGTGTCGGAATAATGGGTACTACTCCTTTAATTAATTTATCTCTACTCATCCAATTCTTGATTTTTATAAATTATTACCGTCCAATTTTTACCTCAAAAAAATAAAGAATACGGTTACAATGACTCATTTCTATCATTCAAATACATTCCTGCCAGTGCATTTAGAGAAGTCGATTTTCGATCGAAATACCCTCCCCTAACCTAATCTGCGAAGGTATCGAATAGGCCGGGGATTTGCCAAAAAATTGCTCACATCAGATGTGCTCTCCTGCATCTTGAGGGTATTTTCCGGCAAGTTTTCTTATTTCAAAACTAAATTCCATAAATAATTTTTCCCAGTGCCGGGCGGTATCCTCCGAGTATGTATAAAATCCTTGTTGGTTACGTACACCTTTTCCACCCTCTTTCACTAGTCTCTCAATGGTAGCCGGTACTTTGGTATCATTGCATAGGTCAGGAAACAAGTCATTCATAACAGCCAGGTAGGCTGGGATACCGGTCAAGTCCATAAAACGAAATGGGCCGGCAAAGGTAATCCAGTAGCCAAGATCATTTCGCAGTGACCGGTCAACATCTTCTATCGTTGCATATCCATTTTCAACGAGATAAAAAGCTTCTCTCAGCATTGCATACATCACCCGGTTGGCAATAAAACCTCTAATATCTTTTCTGATGAGGGAAGGTTCTTTCCCCCAACTTTCAGCCAGACGGCTAAATTTCTCTGCAAGCTGAATATCAGATTGATCACCACAGATTATTTCCATAAATCGAGTAAGGTGCGCCGGCTCGGCCCAATGAATTCCAAATAACCGCTGAGGATTTTGCATCTCTGCCTGTAACAACGTAACCGGTATTGCGGAGGTGTTACTACCGATTAAAGTATCCGGAGTCAAAACTGTTTCCAATTGAGCAAAGACTTTTCTTTTTTCCGTGATGTTTTCTACAACCGATTCAATGACGACTGCATGATCCTTCAAGGCCGAGTATTGATCTGTGATATGTAATTTCTTCAAAACTTCAGCGGGTTCTTCATCGATTAATTCTTCCGCCTTTAATTGTTGTAGAAATTCATCAATCCGCTTTATTGCCCCTTCTTTCTCCCGAATATTATTCGTCAGCGCAGTAACAAAATGTCCCGAAGCCAGAAGACAGGTAGCAATACTACTACCCATGAGTCCGATACCTACTGTCCCTATTTTTATTTTTTTGCTCAATCCTGGTTTATTAGTTGTATCACAATTAATTCAAGTAAGGTCCTGTACCGAACACTCAAATGGCGGCCTTATAATTCCTCTTTTATTTTAAACAAGACAATTAAATGGTTACCATCCAAATTGATGTCACCTGGTATTATAGATATTTAATGAAAAGAATCGTTATCGGTAAAATGCCTTCGATCTCACCCATTGTATAAATAACCACAATTTTGCGTACTTAGAAAGATTGGTTTTCAACGGATGGCATCATCCACCACCTTCTGGGCTTCTTCCTGCAGTTTTCGTAAGTGTTCCATGCCTTTAAAACTTTCGGCATAAATCTTATAGATATTTTCCGTGCCGGAAGGCCGGGCGGCAAACCAGCCATTGGTGGTTTCGACTTTTAATCCTCCGATGGCTGCTCCATTGCCCGGTGCTGTGGTTAAAATATTTATTATTTTTTCCCCTGCCAAGTCTGATGAATTAATTTGATCGGCCGATAATTTTTTCAATTTATCTTTTTGCTCCGGCGTGGCTGGAGCATCAATTCGATCGTATACCGGTTCTCCAAAGTCTTTTGTCAGGCTTGTATAATGTTCTCCCGGATCCTTACCTGTTCTGGCCGTAATTTCCCCGGCTAGCAAAGCGGCAATAATTCCATCCTTGTCCGTCGACCATACTTTACCCTGCATATTTAAAAAAGAAGCTCCGGCACTTTCTTCACCACCAAATCCGAGCGTTCCATCGTAGAGACCGTCAACAAACCATTTAAAACCCACAGGTACTTCCACCAATCTTCTCCCAAGTTTTTCGGCTACACGATCGATCATCTGACTACTCACCAGGGTCATTCCGATACCGGTATCCAAAGCCCAGGCTGATCGATTTTGAAATAAATAATTAATTGCTACCGCTAAATAATGATTCGGTTGCATCAACCCTGTAGTACCAGTGACAATACCATGCCGGTCATGGTCCGTATCACAGGCGAATGCCACGGGAAATTTGTCTTTTAATTCTATCAAGCGCTGCATCGCATATTTTGAGGACGGATCCATTCTTATTTTCCCATCCCAATCCAGTGACATAAAGCTAAAAGTATGGTCGATCCTATCGTCTACCACGGTAAGGTTGAGTTTATACCGGTCTGCAATACGTTGCCAATAATGCACTCCTGCCCCTCCAAGAGGATCTACGCCCATTGCCAGCGCCGAATCACGCAATAATTGCATATCGATCACCTGGTCCAGATCGGCAATATAGGTCTCCAGGAAATTGTAATATTGGGTAGATGAGGCTTTTAATGCTTTACGAAGCGACACCCTTCTTACTTCCCGCAATTGATTTTCGAGAATTTCATTGGCTCTGTTCTCAATCCAGGTCGTTACAGATCCTTCCGCAGGACCTCCATTCGTCATGTTATATTTAAAACCTCCATCTTCAGGAGGATTATGGGAGGGTGTAATTACGATTCCATCAGCCAACCCCGACTTTCGTTCTTTATTATACATCAATATGGCGTGACTAACAGCCGGTGTGGGCGTGTATTCATCATCTACTGCAATCATCGTAATCGCCTCATTAGCGCACAGGACCTCCAATGCTGTAGCCTGAGCTGGTGTAGATAGCGGATGGGAATCAATTCCCATGAAAACAGGACCACTGATGCCCTCCTTTTTCCGATAATCGCATATCGCTTGCGTAATGGCAAGAATGTGATTTTCATTAAAGGAATGATTAAATGAGGATCCCCGATGTCCCGATGTCCCAAAAAGAACCCTTTGTTCACGTACAGTTGGATCTGGTTCTTCCGTAAAATAGTCAGAGATTAACTTAGGAATATTTATTAGTTGCGTCGAAGTTGCCGGTTTGCCAGCAAGTGGATGAATAGCCATATAGCAAAATTTTTTCAAGAATGAATCCTGTAAAATATACAATTCACCCGTGGTATTTACATGACGAACGGTATTTCTCCAAATATGAATCCTCTTTCTTGCTTTTGTCAATTAATAAATGTTACCAATTCGAGCGACTGTTAAACTTGAAATACTTCCTCAATATCTCATCCCCTTCTCAAATAGACTACTGCTACATTCGCTCAGAAAAAATGCCGCCAATGAAATCTTATCTGTCTTGTGGATTAGTGTATCTTTTTTGATCAATCACAAGCTATTTCATTATATTAGTCAAAGTAAAAAGAATCCCATGAAAGCAAAGATATTGCTATTGTTTTGCCTGTTTTGGTTTTGTGGTTTAAAGGGGCAAAATCAAAGTGCAGCGTTGGAAATCGAAAGTCAAAATAAAGGATTTCTGCTTCCCAGGATAGCGGATACCAATAACATAACCAGTCCTGAGGAAGGATTGCTTATTTATGATCTAAATAAAAAAAACACCTACGTATCACAATGGAAATCATTAGAGTACTATTCAGTCGGCATTGATGCCTTCTGCCTTGACTTCTCTTGCAGATATGGGTACCTTGAACAAGTATTTTTTCATACACAGTATCTTCAAAACATAAAGATTTGCCACCAGATTGAACTTTGATTGATTTTGGTGGATGTTCCATCAATCCGAGGTCTGCTTTGTTATTATTAGAAAATCACAACTAACCACCTAAAACTCAAAATATTAAGCATAAAGAGCTAGTAGATCAACGCATGGGTTAT
>JAGQWV010000247.1:7263-13393 GCA_020437045.1 Saprospiraceae bacterium
ATCGATGCGTTGGTCTACTAGCTTGGAAAGCTAAAATCAAGCTATGACCCAGGAAGATCAGAAATTAATAGGATCACGACTCAGCTCTCTCGATGCCCTGCGTGGATTTGATATGTTCTGGATCATTGGAGGATCTGGATTGATAATCTCCTTGGTAAAATTGTTAGGATTTCCCGAAAGCTGGTCAGATGAGTTAGCCAATCAAATGACTCATGTACCATGGGAAGGGTTTCATTTTCTGGATTTAATCTTTCCACTTTTTGTGTTTATTTCCGGAGTTACCGTCCCCTACTCCATCTTATCGCAAAAAGCCAAAGGGGTGCCGGTGAAAATTTTACAGTACAAAATCATCAGGCGTTCTTTTCTTATTGTTCTCATTGGACTTAGTTTCAGTTTGTTTAAATTTCAGTGGGAGGCTATCCGGTTGTATCAGGTGCTTTGGTTGATAGGAATGAGTTATCTGATCGGTGCCAGCATTACCTTACATGTAGAAAGTTGGAAGTATCGGATTATTATTTTTTTTGGAGTACTGATTATTTATCAACTTGCCCTCTATTATCTGCCTTATCCGGGGAAAGGGCCTATCATAACTCCTGAAAACAACCTGGCTGCGTGGTTAGATCGAAATTTCATTAAAACAAATCTCTATCGTAAAGTATATGATCCGGAGGGAACGATCCGTGTCCTTACAGCGGGGATGCTCGGTATGCTGGGAGGGCTCACGGGACAACGAATTAAGTCATATGCAGTGCCGACCCTTCGATGTGGAATAGAGTTATTTATCGCAGGACTGGTCTGTCTTATTCTCGGTTGGATCTGGAGTTTTACTTTTCCAATTATTAAGGATCTTTGGTCTCCTTCTTTTATTCTTTGGTCGGCAGGATGGTCATTTCTATTACTCGCGCTTTTCTATACGATCATCGATGTATGGAACTGGAAATGGATGGGATGGTTTTTTGTACCGATAGGAATGAACGCTATTACTGTTTATGCCGCTAAGTGGTATCTACCGCTGACAGATAGCCGGGATTTCTTTTTTAAGGGCTTTGCCAACCTATTCGAAGATCCTATTTTACAAAAATTTATTCTATCAGCAGGACTCATTTGTATTCAATGGGTATTATTATATGCACTCTATAAAAAGAGAATATTCTTAAGAGTCTGATGATTCTGGGTAATTAGTCATTTATTCTGAAGAGCACTACTTTTGGCGACTCATTTTCCTTTAATCGTACGGTTCAATCTCCCTGACTTCAGTGGCGTTAATTCGCTGTAATAGCCTAAGAAAAATCGCATCGACATCCACCTTCAAAAATACGCTGTCTGATTCAATTTGAATGAGCGCAGAGAAACCTTCTTCCTGCCTATCCGTTCCGAAAAAAGCCTGGGGATATTCATGAATCCGAATATGTAACCCTGCTCCAGGTCGCGTATTAATGTAATGGCCAAACATATAACTCTCACGTTGTTGCCATTGCCAGGGTCCTGAGGCATTATAGATATCGACTATTTCTTCCAATGATTTTTCACTGATAAAATTATATGCCCAATTAGCCTTAAAATCAGTCATAGCCATTAATTTAAGTTGGATCCGCTTTTAAAAAGAAAATAAAGCAGCTGCATGGAGGTAAGATTATTTAACTGAATTAAAATCCCTAAAAACTTCAGATTTTAAAGAAAAGATTTCATCGACCATTACACGGTATTGATGGGCTTACATAGTCCATTTTGCAATCGCATTTTATTCGATGGTTCATGGTTTATGATTTTTTGTTGATCCGGCAGATCTACTGTTTATAATTTATACGGTTAAAATAGACCTTAGAGATTTCACTAGCTATAAGTCTCTGGATATTCAACTTCAAGCCACTATATCACTTACCTTTGAGCCTTCCACCTGCTCACGGGTAACTCCTTATTTTAGTCCGGAGTTTACTATTGTTCCAGCTTCAAGACAGCATATTTACCCTGATTCCATCCATGCACCAGCAAATACAAATGCATCGTGCCATCAGCAGATTTAATATAATGAGGCCACACATGATGTATATTGGTTAAAATAGGAATATTCAGATCTCCCGGAATAATTGTTGAAACCAATTTTTCGCCGGTATGAGCATAGATAGGAGCCGATTTTTGATCGCCAATGGCAGAAAGGGCATTAAAGAAAAAGTGACGGTCTTTGTACGAGATATTACAAACCAGACTTTTCTCAGGGATATCCTCGAACATATCCATATACTCTCCTGCTTTATTAAATCTCACAACCTGACCCGCTGCGCGATTAGCTACCAGAATATACCCATCGTAGGCCAATACACCATGAGCCGTTTGAAACTGTCCGGGCTTATCGCCTTTACCGCCCCAGGCCAGCTTCCCCCCGTTCCAGGTGCCACCATTTTCTTCAATGGTCAAAATAAAATCTCCTTTTGAATAGCCCGTAGAAGCATAAATCTTACCATCGAGATAGGTTACATCGGTCACCCCAAAGTTGCTATCTTCCGATGCATAGAAAGTGTTTGCCTCTTCAAAGTCAAACTCACAACCAATCGGTTTGACGATATCGCTGACTATATTTCCATTGATATCCAAAACCAGAACCCTCTTGCCTTCCTGAGCAACGGCAAGATGCTTTTTTCCCTTGTGTTCAAAGAAGACTATCCCGTGTATATTATCTTTTAACCGGTCGTCTGTTCCGATGCGGGTCCATTGTGTCAAATCCGGACTAATAGCACAGAGTCCATAGCCAGGAATTCCGGTATAGATGATACCGGTCTCCGGATCTTCATTAAATCCCCCATGCATTTTAGGCTCGAACTCCTGTGCATCTTTGGGAAAGGCGGCGGTAAGGGATTCATCCCAGGAAAAAATATAGTCTCCCTGTCCGGTAACAAGTCGGGTTTGCTTCATCGCGGATTGATGATCTCCATGACTGTGAGCATAATCATGACTATGACCATGATCTTCAAATTCGTGATCATGGTGAGTCCCTTGTGCATCCACAAGTTGAGTTTTTGTCCAGATCAAGATAAAAACCAAACTTCCAAGTATTATTCCTTTTCCCATGTGCCTAAATTTTTACTATAACTTAAACCGGGATTAGGTATTAGCGTTTTGTCATGCCTGTCCCGACATCAATTGTCGGGGAGAGTCAGAAGAGCAACATTACGGCTATTCTGCCTCGAAATAAAAAGTCTTAATACCGAATCCCGCTTAAAGATAAACATCTGTCGCAAAGTCTGAAAAACTAATCACATTTATGAAACTCTCCTCCTAAGGCAAATCAGTTTTAAAATCTTCTCAAGGATTTTCGGTTGACCAGGAGCTAATTTTCGCTTCCTCGGTAAAATCGAAATCTGAGAAGTGACCTGAGTCCTTAAATGAAATTCTAATTACTTTAACTACAATAATTACATTTTGGATTGATTTTTGAATGGTTGTTTCCTACACCTGCAAATGATCATCTGTCCCTGACGATGATGTCACGTCGCTACTAAATTCACGTGCATCCAATCGATAGACAAGGATCCAGGACCAGGACCATACTTTATTAATCAAAACAACCAGCCATGAACAAACTTAGATTTGGTTTTCTCTTTTTACCTCTGCTTCTGCTCCATGCTTGTAAAAAAGATGATGTAGTAGAATGTACAACAGCTGATTTTATTGGAACCTACACCGGAACAAGTAGCTGCGATGGAGCGGGATCAGAAGATGCCAGCTACTCCATCAAAGAAGTTGGAGGAAAGCTCTTTTTAGTGGATGATGAGGATGAGGAGTATCCTATCGAAACAGAGGGATGCAATCTTAACATTCCTTCCGTCGACTTAATATTTGCCCAAATTAGTGGTGTTGGAAAATTAGATGGAAACAATCTAACGATCAACTTGAGTGCCTCCGTTTTTGGGCAAAGTACAACCTGCAAATTTGAAGGATCTAAATAAATAATTCCATTGGAACCATCTTGAGACAAGGAGGTGATTTTTCGCGTCCTGTCTCTTTTCGATTGCTGACTCCCCTAGCGCTCAGATCTCATTATTTGTCAATTACCTTATAAAGAGAGCCGGTATTAAGTACCTGCTCCAACCCCATTCCATTAATGACTGCATGTTCCTTCAACCTTTCGGATGGGACTTTGTCTTTCACCAGTAAAGCCTGAAGTGTTGAGGTACTACCCGCTCTATGTATTGATAAGTGTTCAGGCTTTTTATTAATTTTTGATGGGTCTGTCAATACTTTAAAGTTTCGCATGCTTTGATTAAAATATGCGACCTGTTGGTCAAAGTCTGCCAACTCGGCAAGTCCATGAAAGGCAAAAATCTGATTTGCATAGGAAATAAAATAAGATAGAACGCGGATTCCCTCACCAGTGTCTGGGTCCACTTGTTCTGAAACCATGGCTAATACTGGCATATTGTTTAGTGTCAATGATTTTCGTTCCACTTGTGTTAGATCAAAATTGACCAAAGTACTATCAGCTGCCGCCGTTAATGTTTTAGCATCGGTCAGGGTGAGAATCATATAAGCCTTTCCATCTGCCGGAGCCATCTCTACCTGGCTGGCCGAGTTCTCCGTTTGCCAGCCCGCTGGAATGGGAAATTGAAATCGCATTTGCGGATGATAAAAAAAATCGTTTTCCACGTATCCTTGCCTCGGATCTTCGCCATAGATCATCCCATCAATCATCTGCAGGTAACTGTCTCTGCTTTCCTTATAATCAGACCTTAACTGTCCCTGCTGTGCAACATCTGCCCATTGATTGACCTTTTTGTACCGGTCTGCCGGATCAGGATGCGTTGATAGAAATGTCGGCAAACCTCCTCCCTCGTCATCCTGCATCTGTTTCAACGTATTAAAAAAATTGGCCATATGATGAGCATCATAACCAATGGCGGTAGAATACTGGACGCCCAGTTGATCAGATTGAGACTCGTTATCCCGGCTAAATTTGAGAAAAAGCAGTTGCAAACCACCTTCTGCGAGATCAGCAAATTCTTGAAAAGCTGGAGAAACCACCATGCCTCCAATCAACAGAATTTCGGCGAGCGTAGCTTTGGTCTGCTGTTTTGCCGAATGTCTGGCCGTCACATGACCGATTTCATGTCCGAGAACTCCAGCAAACTCTGCTTCATTATTAAAGTAAGTGAGAATTCCCCGGGTGAAATAAACGTAACCACCAGGAAGAGCGAAGGCATTGATAATAGGTGAATCAAGAATTTTAAATTCGTAAGTCAATTCCGGTCTATGGGAGATTCTCGCCATCTCCTGACCCTTCGCATTTATAAATTGCTGCATACGGTTATCCTCATACAGACCATAGACTTTAAGAATTTCAGGATCAGATTCCCGCCCCATCGCAATTTCTTCCGCCTCTGAAAAGAACATCATTTCTTTCCTGCCCGTTACCGGGTTGACCGCACAGCTGATCAGCAGGAGCAACATAAGGGGCAAGGTCACCTTTGCGGTAAACTTTTTCATTGACTTATTAATACAATGTGAACAACCTTATTTTCCTATCTGATTTTGAGGGTAGTATCATCACGTATGGTCTCCTAAGCCTACGCAATTTCCTTGCGGAAGATATCGAATTCATGTGGATCCCGATATACCTCTAAAAGGCTATTTTTTTACCTAATTCTGAAAAAGTTAATTTCAAAAAAAGGAGGACCTATCATGCATAAGCTATGGATTGAGCAGGACCTTTGTGCTCAATTCTCCTTGAGTTTCATTACTTCATCCTACAAGAGATTTCTTCATGTCACATTGCTTTTTGAAGGAGGTTTTGATAGGTTGATCTTCAGGTCTTGACCGCCTCCACAAACAAGGGCGTCACCATACAATTGTCCATGCCAATCGCAGCTTTACGAATGATCCCGGGACACCTCTCCTGCTTCCCTTTACAATAAAACTGACAGAATAACCTCCACTGTGCTTATGATCCACTCAAAAGTATACACCTCTTATCTTCTCTATCATCCAGCGGCCTGGAGATTAGCCGAATACTTCGTTTTTATCTTCTGGACGAAGGCGAATCATAATTACGTGCTGAATCGCTCTGGATGCATAAAAGTTGTAAGCGCTAAGGCAGACCACGATCTTACTAGCAGATCAACGCATGGGTTATGTTGAA
>JAGQWV010000248.1 GCA_020437045.1 Saprospiraceae bacterium
AAAAGGTTATGAAACCTTATCCGCCTCTGGGAATTCTATATCTCTCCGCCTGGCTTGAGAAGCATGGATTTGAAAATGAGGTCTTTGACAGTACCTTTTCCTCCATGCAAGACCTGCACGCTTATCTACAAGAGAACAAACCCGATATTATTGCTCTTTATACCAACCTCATGACTAAAATGAATATTCTGAAGTTGGTTGAATTTATTCGAAAGGAACCGGTGCTGAAAAACGCATTAATTGTTTTAGGAGGCCCGGACGTAACCTACAATGTTGATCATTATCTGGCCGCTGAAGTCGATCTCCTGGTGATTGGAGAAGGAGAGCAAACAATGCTCGAAATTGTTAAAGAAGCACAAAACAAATTTCCAGACTGGACTCGTGTTCCCGGTCTGGCCTTCCGAATGAAGGATGGCTCTATATTCAAAACCAGAGCACGGGATAAAATTAAAAACCTGGATGTACTGCCCCTGCCAAGTCGGGATAAAATTGATCAACTAAAATATTTATCCAGTTGGAAAGAACGACATGGTATCAGCGCCATTTCTGTCAGTACGCAGAGAGGCTGCCCCTATACTTGTCGCTGGTGTAGTACGGCAGTTTATGGTCAAAGCTACCGCCGAAGATCACCGTCTTCTGTGGTGACCGAACTCCGTATTTTGAAAGAAACCTATAATCCAGATTTGTTCTGGTTTGTTGATGATGTGTTTACCATAAGCCATAAGTGGATAGAAGGTTTTTATGCAGCGCTGAAAGCCAGTGAGCTGCAAATATCCTTTGAGTGTATCACCAGGGCGGAAAGGCTGAATGATCACCTCCTGAATCTGCTCAGCGAATGTGGTTGCTACCGTATTTGGATTGGAGCTGAGAGCGGATCACAGACTATTCTTGATGCTATGGACCGAAGGGTAGATATCCAGCACGTAAGCAAAATGATCATAGCTACACGTAAAAAGGGGATCCAGACAGGTACTTTTATTATGCTGGGTTATCCCGGAGAGACCGAGGAAGATATCTTCCAAACGCTCCACTATCTCAAAAAAGCACTCCCTGATCAGGTTACCTATACGATTTCTTATCCCATTACAGGAACAGCCTTATATGATCAGGTGCTTCCCCGGATACAGACAAACAGTTTATGGAGAAATACTCCGGACCGGGAACTAGATTTTACCCGTACTTACCCGAGGAGATATTATGATTTTGCCTTACCCTGGATACAAAATTCCTATCGATTAAGTAAAGCACGGAATGAAGGTACACTTGACCTTTTACGGCTGATTAAAATGACTACTAAAATTTTCATTTTACGGATGGGAATGTTGCTCCATAAATGGAAAACATTTGCCTGATATGATCAAAAAGAAGATCCATACTTTTCTGGCAAGAGTTCTGATGCCGGTTTTGATGATCAGCCTTCCGTTCAGTGTGCCGGTCCAGGCAGGAATCCATGAAATAAATCTGCCTTCGGAACCACTGATGGGTATGATTGGCCTACTATTTTTGTTTATCATTGACTTTCGGGATTCAAGTTTTTACAGATTCTTAAAGTCCCCGATTTTCAAAATATCACTTGGGTTTCTGTTATGGATGTTTGTATCTACCTTGGCTTCTTCCTATCCACTTATTTCCATCAAGTATTTACTGGTAAGCATTATACACTGGTGGATATTTTATCTGGGTGTAGGATATTTTTTGGTGCGAGAAGAGCACCGGTATGATCAATATCTGATTTGGTACGGGGTATCATTTTTGATCATTATTTTTTATTCATGGTACCAGCACGCTTCATATAGTTTCCGGATGGACGCTTCGGTTTTGACCGCCCGTCCCTTTTATTATGACCATGCGTTGTATAGCGCGGTTATGAGTATCCTTTTGTTTCCGGTGGTGGGATTGGCGATCCATAGTTCGCAGAAAGGGATGCGATGGTTATTTGCGGTAAGTGCCTTGCTACTGCTGATCGGGATTTTTCTGTCGTTTAGCCGGGCAGCCTGGATTACCTTGGGCATTACCTTGATTGTATCTTTATGTATATTGAGATGGCGGTCCGTAAGACCGGTTTTGGTGATATTACTGGTTCTGGTTGCTGGCTCGGCTATCATCAGTCTTAGCTCACCGAGCAATAACATGGAGATCCAACGGAAGAGGAATCTATCAGGCCAGATTGAATCTATTTTTAACTTATCCAGTGATGTTTCTAATCTGGAACGTATCAATCGGTACCGCTCTGGTTGGCGCATGTTTAAAGATCGACCCATTCTGGGATTCGGACCGGGTACATTTGCATATGCCTATTTGCCATATCAAAAAGAGGATGAGATGACCAGACTAAGTGTCACGTCACCTACTGCTCTGGATGGTCGACCGCACCCACCAGGTAAAGGAGGTGGTGCTCATTCGGAATATTTTCAGGCACTCGCTGAAATGGGTACTATTGGACTCCTGGGGTGGATATTATTGTGGGCAGTATCGATTGATCGGTGTTTCTGGTCCTGGGCTCAAAGTAATAGCACCAATCATCAATGGCTGGTGTTTGCCTTTGGTTTGTCACTGATAGGCTATGTGATTCTTGGGATCTTTAATAATTTCTTCCACAGTGAGGAAGTATCCTCCTTATGCTGGATCAGCCTTGCCTATTGTTCGGCATGTACTAACGAGCCTGTGTAAGAAACGATAAATGCACTGTTGTACTATTAATCTTTTTGGATCGTCAGGAGATTTATCTCAGAGGTGTTAAAATCTATAGCGCCACCGGGATCTATTTTGAAAATCAATGGTTCCGGATCATTTCCCTGAAACTTTAAGCCAAAGATCGATAAGTCGCCGGAGGTGGTGATAAAAGGAGTAGTATTGCCTGGATATTGTAAAGAACTGATGGTTACATTGTTGGAAGCATCGTTAAAGAGAATCAGATCATTTGCATTACTGATGGTTGGTGTGGCCAAATAGATGGTGGTGTTATTTAATGAAGTGGCAAAACGAATCGTATCTCCACTTGAGGCACAACCAAAAGCTTCCCGGAGTGATCCGGTTCCATCACTTCCAGCCATCGTTACCGTAAGACAAGCCGGATGCAGAACTGTAAAGCAATTAGTGCAATCATATTGTGGTCCAGTACACCCTGGTCCCTGGTAGACTCGGGCATCATATGTGCCTGCTTCATGAGTCAGGGGTATATTTAAGGTTCCAGTTAGACTTGAAGAACCGGTTACCTGAACATTTGTAAGTGACAGCGTGGAAGGTTGGGCAAAAATTTGTACGCAGCTGGTGGTGGAAGTGACAAAAGAAACCCCGGTGCCAGTTACGGTCACGCCAAAGGATGTTCCCCCCCTTTCTCCAGAATTGGGACTAAAAGAAATGGTTTGCGAAAAAATAGATAACCAGCTAAATAATACCAGAACAGAGACTGGAAAGGTTCTTTTAGGATTAAGTTTTCTCATAATTAGGTACGGTTGGCCCCATTTGACTTCCTAAAGTTAGTGAACTTTAGGTAAGTCTCACTATTTCCTGCAAATAGTTAGCCAAATGGTTTTTACGTAACATTTATATGATTAGATCTATCGCTATCTCAATAATTTTTTCAGGGATAGGTTTACGAGCTGGAGGGGTATAAAAATTTTCAAAGTCTATTTATTTAGAGATCTGTAGGCTGTTCTTTCATCGATTATGAATAACACTAATTAATAAGGACTTAGGAAGATTTTAGTCTAAGTCAGCAACTTCTTAGTTCGATGGGAGAATACTGTCTTTTTGCATCAAAGAATGTATCTGCTGGATAAATTCATTCTTTTTCTGTTCATCGTTTTTGGTCATTTCGACCCATTCCAGGGCTTTATCAAACCTACCCAGTTGGGCATATACATAGGATAAGTTAAACATACCATCTTCAAATTTTGGGTTTATATCCATCACTTGTAAATAGAGATCCACGGCACCTTCTAAATCACCCGTTTGCACCAGACAACTGGCATAGTCATTTAATAATCGCAAAAAATAAGGTGTGTGCTTCATCGCAAGCTGAAAGAGAACCTTCGCTTTTTCAAAATTACCCTCATGATAAGCAGCCAGTCCCTCATACCACTTGACGGCAATAGCGATTGGGGTAATTTGATAAAAAGCTGAGTAAGCTTTTTGACTTTCGTATTCTACTATTGGCCACTGTCCGTTTTTTTGGGCCTGAAGCATTTTAAGGGTGTGAAATTCACCTCTAGCCATGATAATCCCAATGAAAATATTGAGTGAACACAAAATACTTGCAATAAAGATTCCCCACTTTACCTTTCTTTTTGAAATGCACCAGGAAAAATTTTTCGCGGAAAAAAATTTGGCTCTTTGGAAAACAATAAGCGCAAGAATAAATGCCCAAAGGACCATTAGCTCTTGTCGCTCCTTTGGAAATTCAATCATGGAAAATAGACCAAAACAAAAAATCATTCCTATTGGTAACCAGGGGAAAGGTTTGTCTGATGGCCGAAATCGGGGATGAATCAAAGCAATAAGAGGAATAATGAAAATGGCCAGAAAGATCAGTATGCCAGCAATTCCCAACTCTGCCAATATCTCGATAAAATCATTGTGTACACGCGTATACATTATATCCCGGCTTTGTAAAATGTAAATGCCGGAATAACTTTGTGAAGGAAAAAATATCTTCCAGTTTCCCGCGCCAATGCCTCCAATCCAGTGCTCCTTAATTAGAAATGAGGTTTTGTACCAAATTACCAGTCGCTCAATAAAAGATAAGTCCTTCTTAAAATTCATAGGGTTTAGACGACTGATATCAACACCTGTACCCCCTAATTTATTCACCAATAGATAAAAACTTATGGTGATCGCAGCAGCAAAAATTGACAGACTGATGATAACTGGTTTCCAATGAAATGCCCACTTCTTTCGATTCTCAAAAAAGAACAATATGATCAATATCATTAAGGCAATCATGGAGGTTCTGGCTCTCAGGATAAGAATCAACAACACTTGCAGGGCAAGCAAAAGATAAACCCATCTTCCTTTTTGAACCGGCAGATACCAAAGATTTAAGCCAAATAGCAGAACCGTATAAGAAGCCAGAATATTTTTATGTGCAGATAAACCTGATACTTTATAGATGGCCTTACCCCCTAATCCTTCAGTAAGACCTAGTTGCAGCAATTGATAATATCCGATTGTGAGGATAATGATTGACAGGGTAAGAAATAATTTGCTGAAAAATTCTTCCGGTAATTTGGGAAGGCAATACCGAAAAAAGGCATAAAAAACTAGTAGTATAAAGATTGTTTGTGTGGGTAAGATTCCGGCTGAGGGCACTAAAGACCAGGATAATGAAGCTAAAGAAAGCAGATATAGACTACCCAGACTCATATCCAATATGTTGAGGTGAATTGACCTGGGCCGCGAAAACAAAAAAATTAGAAATACAGTACCTATTATATTTAGCCAAATGAAGCGGCCTAGCAGTTCCTCATCCAATAATCCTGGAGTAACAATAAAATAAGTTCCAATAAATACAAGTACAAGAAGAATTCTCAAAAACCAATCTGACCAAAGTGTAATTCGCGTCATAAGCTATCTCGCACTTTTTGGAAGATCATTAATTAATTATTTTTCCAATGTTTTGACCGATTGAGTGATCGATGTTCCTATCCACCGGATCTTGATGTCGACCTTTCCATCTTGACTTACATCCACAATCACATAATTATCCTGAATGAGATTGCCCATTCCGGAAGCTACAAATGTAATATTATCGTAGCGGTCATAAAAAAAGCTTGTTTTGTCAGGGGTTGCCCCTACATCACCAGCAAAAAGAAATATCTGGTTCTCCAGCTTTTTTAACAATGGTTCAATCTCGGTCCAAAAATTGATGGAAGGTGCTTTTCCATCTTTTGAATTAATCCTCAGATCGGCATATCGATCTATGGATTGCCACAACACCTGATGAAAGAAAATAAAAATATGGCGGTATTTTTGCGCATCCTCCAGTTGACCTTTAAGAAAAAGTAACTGATCATCTTGGATATTCCATCCTGCTAAACCCGGATTCAAAACTAGGAATAAGTCATTTAGATAGTTGAATGTGTAGTAAGTCCTACCATATCTGCTCTGGTATAAAGATCCATTTCCCTCATCGTGATTACCAGCTACAAAATAGATAGGTATGGATAAGGTGGATAATTCTTTATCTACTATATCCCAATATTTTGACCGGCTATGATACACCATATCTCCGGTGAGCACACCAAATTTCATTTTCGGTAACGTGTGCAGATAGTCAAAATCATGGACAAAAGGAGGATGCAGTCCGGGTAAAGTATCAAGAGGGCTACCGTAGGTATGTCCGGCCACAAAAAAAGAATAACCTGTATCCTGTTTCGAACAGCTGTATAAAAGAAATATTGATGAAAGTATATATGAAACTAAGCGGATCATTCTTCCCTTGAATGTATGAAGAGATTCTCAGTATTGAAGTATATTTAAGTGAGTATGTTGAGAAGGAAGAACTTACTTTTTATGCTGGTTTTGCTGATGATCATAAGCTGCAAAGACCCAAATATCCCCAAACCGGAGAACAATCTCCCATCCCTGGAGATAGGTCTGAAAGCTGAACAACGTGTCAAATTAAGGCGAAAAAGAGAAGCTGCCTTGCGAATTGGAATCCTTGAGTCAAAAGATAAAGATTATGTGCCTGCAGAATTCACATACGACGGGCAGTCTTCTAAAGGTCAACTCCGCTTAAAGGGAGACTGGTTAGATCATTTGAAATCTAATAAATGGTCCTACCGGGTCAAACTTGATTCGGCACATTCCCTTTTGGGCATGCAAAAATTTTCTATACAGCACCCGAAAACCCGGTCCTATCTGGATGAATATATTTTCCACCTGTTACTAATGCAAGAGGGTATCTTAACCACAAAATATGATTTTATCAACGTAAAGCAGAATGGTATTTATAAAGGGATATATGCGATAGAAGAACATTTTGACAAAATGCTCATAGAGAAGCAAAGACGACGAGAAGGACCTATTCTGAGATTTAATGAAGATGGTTTCTGGGAAGCACAGAAGTATTTGATAGAAAACAAACAAGACCCAAATTTCTTCTCACCAATATTCGAGGCAGCGGAAATTAAATTTTTTGGAACCGGGAATATTCTAAGAGATAGCAGCTTAGGGCCAGCGTTTATATATGCCAGACAGAAGCTTGAAGATCTTCGATCTGGTAGCACCGACCTTTCAGAGTTGGTCGATCTGGATAAAATGGCAAAATTCTTTGCTCTATGTGATATCACTCAGGCCTATCATTCCCTTACGTGGCACAATTTGCGGTTTTATTATAATTCCCTCAATGCAAGACTGGAACCGGTGGCCTTTGATGCATATGCTACTGAAGGTGTATACCATTGGTTTTCCAAGCCATTTCTTGGTTTTTATAATGATCGATATGCTAAAGTGTATTATCGTCAGGAATTTATGATTTTCCAATTTTTTAATGATCCGGATTTTTCGCGAAAATACCTGATGTATTTAGAAAAGTTTTGTGAACCAGGTTTCATCGAAGATTTCTTTAGGAAATATGAAGGGAAATTGACGAAACTGGAAAGGTGTCTATCTTACGAATTTTCAGATTACCACTATCAATGGTCATTTTTACCAGAGCGTATCAATGAATTACGATTATATCTGAAGGACTACAGCTTGACTCATCCACCGTTTCAATATGAAGTATTTGAACCTAATTATACCAGTTGCATGGTCAACTATCCATTACCCCATGCATCTTTAGTCGCTAGTAAAATTGAGGATCTACCGGAAGGTACGGTACAGGTAAGAAATTATTTTTGTGAACCGGTCCGATTGATTGCCACCGGAACTACCAAATCAAGGCCCATACATACATTTACAAAACCCATCGAATTAGCATCATACGATATACAGGTGCAACCTCAACCGCATACTCTGATTTCTATACCCCCGGAAGACAGCTATATTTTCTACGAAGTCCAATCTAATTCTGCCTGGTATCGCACCAAATTGTCGAGCATTCCCGCATGCAGTGAGAAACTAATCTCTGATGTCGACAGAATCTATTATGATTCCAGCTTATTTGTCCATCGTAATGATACCCTATTTTTGACCCGGGGTAAGTATTGTCTGGATAGGTTACAAGTCTTTCCGCAGCATCTGACTCTTGTGATCGAAGCAGGTGTCGAAATGGATTTGGTAAATGAAGGAGGCCTCCTGATCAAAGGAGATTTACAAATGAATGGACGGCAAGATCTAATCATCAACATTTATTCTTCAGATGACTCTTCAAACGGTTTGACGATGACCGGACCAGCAAAGGCCGCTATTTCCTGGACTCATTTTAATGCAATTAATCCAATAAACGCTTTTGGTACCGCTCACAGTGGTGGGCTTTCATTTCATGAGGTTTCCCTGAAAATGCTGCACTGCCAGATATCAAACGTGAAATCGGAGGATGGGATAAATATCATTTCGTCTCCATCAACTCATTTAGAAGGGCTGATTTTTCAAGACTGTCAGAAGGATGCCCTGGATGTTGATTTTTCCATGGTCGACATATTCGAATGCAAATTTAAAAATGTGAATGGTGATGCTATTGATTTATCGGGCAGTCGTATAAACCTGGATAGCGTAGAGATCGAATCAGTGGGCGATAAGGGAATCTCCATTGGTGAAAATACGAAGGCTAGCATGAATAATCTGACCATATATGACAGCTATATCGGTATAGCCGTGAAAGATGGAAGCGAAGCAAGTGTTAAAAATCTTACCGTTGATTCGGCTACCTTTGCTATTGCCGTATTTAAAAAGAAGCATTTTTATCCAACTTCTGTATTACGACTGGATAATATCCAACTTGAAAACAACCAAAATGATATCTGTCTTGAAAATGCCCAACGTGTATTTTTTGACAATCAGCGGCTGGCGGTGACTGACACGACGGATCACTTTTCAAAAGTTTTCTACCGGAATACAAACTAGTTTTAGAATATTGGTATTTGATAATGCTGGAATCAGAATCGACAAAACTTGGAGTATACTATCTCTCTGAAATAACAGAAGATTTTGAGAGTTTGTACTTGGAGGTGAGGAACAAAGAGGGTCGATTGTACACCGATGATGAGGTGCAAAAGCTACCTACTTTGTCAAAAACCCACTCCCGGGCAAAGGAATGGAGATTTAGAAAGGCCCCAGCGGAGATGATTTTAAATAAAATTCGAAACGAGAAAAATCCACTTCAGATTTTAGACCTGGGTTGTGGTTGTGGTTGGTTTACCGCTGCTTTGTCCAGAATTCCGTCAGCAGCAGTGGTAGGAGCGGATATTAATGAAGTGGAACTTAGGCAAGCCTGTCGTCTTTTTCAAAAGGACAATTGCCGGTTTGTCTATTGGAATGTTTTTCAGGACGATTGGAGATATCCTAAATTTGATGTGATCACCCTAAACAGTAGTATTCAGTATTTTACCTCCGTGCCTAAGCTTCTGAGGCGACTTTTTCACTTTTTAAATCCTAACGGACAGATCTTTATTTTGGATAGCCCGATTTATAAAGAAGAGGAGAAAGCACCATCGAAAGAGCGAAGCCGAAGATATTTTGAAAGCATGCAGGTGCCGGAGATGATTAAACATTATCATCACCACTGCTGGGATGACTTTGCTGACTTTGAATATTCAATTCTTTATAATCCTAATAAGATAGGAAATAGAATACTGCGAAAATTCTTTCAGCGAAGGTCGCCATTTTACCTGATAGCTGTTTCGGGAATTAAATAGTTTGCAATGGAAAAGGTCCTTCTTGCCTATGGCTGGAATAATAAAATGGAAGAATTTTTCAGAAGCAATTTGATATATGTAATTTCTTTTTATAGTTCCTTTCAAGAATTTAAAACAAGAAGTGATTGATTTTTCTTTTGGCTGCCATTGGAATGTAGCTGACCATAAAGTCGTATCAAAAGCCATTCGGGATTATTTAACGGAAAACGATAGTAATGAGTGACAGATATTTTTTCGCTGCGTTATTTTTATTGATTGCCATTCGTTTTCTGCACTTCGGAAAGCAGATCGACCAACCTCATGATTGGCGCCAATGCGACACCGCATATTATATTGATGATTTTTATAAAAAGGGAGTAGATCTTTTCTATCCGGCCGTTTGCTGGATGGGAGCAAGTGATACCCTGGCCCTGGAATTCCCTTTACCAGAAGCCATTGTAGCCAGTACCTGGAAAATCACCGGAAGGCATATTTGGATTGCTAGAAGTATATTTTTACTCTTTTTTATCGGGGCTACCTATTATTTCTATAAGATCATTGCATTTTTTGGGAATGAAATGCTGGCAAAATCTGCGACCGTTATTTATGTTGGATCGCCTTTGGCTTTTTTCTATTCGAGAGCGATTCATATTGACTTCTTTGTTCTTTTGTTTACACATGCGATGGTGTTTTATTTTTTAGTTGCGGTAAAGAGAAAAAAATTCGGCCTGTTAGTCGTGAGTGCAATAGCTGCCACTATTGGTTTTTTGGTCAAAGCTCCTTATGTTTTTTATTGGTGCATCCCAATGATGATATATGTTGTTCAACAGAAGGCATTATCCTGGTTTCTAAAATATGGTTGGCTTTATCTGACGCCCGTCG
>JAGQWV010000249.1 GCA_020437045.1 Saprospiraceae bacterium
TACCACCGGTCAGCAAAATAAACGAGCTACTCCACAAATGTTTATTGATGGGAAAATGCAATCCCCAAAGTAAGCCAAGGAGTAAAACGGCAGCCCCACCGACCAGCAACGTATTCACTTTTCGCTGATCAGACCAATTTACATTTTGCAATGCTTCACCCGCAATCGATCCTATAACCGTGAGACATAGGGCGGGAAATTGGGTAAGTATAGCTAGTTCATCATATGTAACCTGATGCAATCTCCCGGGCATAAATGTTCGATCGATCCAACCCACAAGATTACCTTCAAAGGAAAGATCACCTGCCCCATATCCGGGTACAGGTATCAGAAATAGTGCTGCATAATATGCTATGAGAATACCGATTATCCAGAGAATCCTTTTCTTCCAATCAAAATTTAAGAACAACAGGGTGGTTATAAACGTTGCAAATCCGATGCGCCCCAGAACACTGACAAAACGAATTTTTGCCGGTTCGAATAGCGGAACCGGAGCATTCTTATAGATGATACCAATCACAATCAGAATACACATCCGGACAAACACTTTTCGATAGATCTGCTGATTGGTAAAGCCCTTATCCTTGGCCGAACTCACGGAGAAGGTTAGTGAGACTCCAGCAATAAAAAGAAACAGGGGAAAAATAAAATCATAAAATGTAAATCCATTCCAGGCCGGATGTTCAAATTGCTCGGCCACTGCATCTACCCATCCCCAGCCAGTCTTACCATGTAGCAAGCTGATAAAAGCACCCCCTCCGGAAATCAATAGCATGTCAAAGCCCCGGAGAGCATCTATCGAAAGTAATCGTTTGCTCATGATTGAAGAATAAGACGGATGGCGTTTAACTCACTATCCGTAAAATTTAAATGATCAAGACTTCCCACATTATCTTTCACTTGATCCGGCCGGCTAACGCCTACCAGTACACTGGTGATCCGGGCATCCTTAAGTAACCAGGCGATTGCCATCTGTGCAAGACTCTGACCTCTGGCAATAGCTATTGTATTTAACTTTTTTACTTTGTCCAATACCTGAGGCGTGATCTGATCCTGCTTTAAATAGCGTCCGTCGCGGACTGCTCTCGAATCTTCAGGAAAGCCCCCCAGGTACTTATTGGTCAGAATTCCCTGTTCCAAAGGTGAAAATGCAATGGCACCGGTACCAACCTGCTCCAGGGCATCCATTAAACCGCCTTCCACCCAGCGGTCGAACATGCTATATCGAGGTTGATGAATTAATAAATTGCAACCCCTTTCTTTGAGGATGTTGGCTGCCACAATCGTATCTTCTGCACTATATTGGGAAATACCCGCATATAGTGCTTTTCCCTGCTGCACCAGATCCGCAAGCGTACCGATCGTTTCTTCCAATGGAGTATCCGGATCTCGGCGATGCGAATAAAAAATATCTACATAATCCAGTCCCATTCGTTTTAAACTCTGATCCAAACTGGCCACCAGATATTTACGCGATCCCAAATTGCCGTAGGGGCCAGGCCACATATCCCAACCAGCTTTTGTTGAGATAATCAATTCATCCCGATAGGGTAAAAAATCACTTTTGAAAATCCGACCGAAGTTTTCTTCCGCACTTCCATAGGGAGGTCCGTAGTTATTGGCAAGGTCAAAATGGGTTATGCCGGCATCAAAAGCCGTACGTAGTATTTTACGACCATTAGAAAGATCATCATCGTGTCCGAAATTATGCCATAGCCCTAAAGAAATCATAGGCAGCAACAGACCACTCCTACCACATCTTCTGTACTGCATACGGGCATAGCGCTCCCGGTCAGCCACATAACTTGAAAGGGCCGCGGTATCATTAATCTTCATATCCTAAAAAATTCTGTGAGTTTATCGTAAGAAACAACAAAGTAAAAAATTCCCGGGATAATATGATCAATGCAAATGAACTACCTCATCGCAAATCGATAAAAATATTTTCCCTTACCAGACGGAGACATCCCGCTATTTTGACGGATCGAAAAGATCAATATTATCCTTGGTTATTTTCAACAATCCCGTATTTACGGCAAAGGGGACATTTGTTATTCCTGCCTTCTGATCATCGGCAGACAATTGATTGGTTTTATGTACCATATCATAAAGAAATTGGGCCCCATACCAGGTAAACAATTCTCGCTTCTGCCCGATAAGCACATCAATTACCCCCTCACGAACCAGGCGCAGATGCTCTGGTTCCCAGTCGACGGTTGTCACTTTAATTTTTCCTGCTTTACCTGCTTCTTTAATCGCCAGTCCGATACCGGGCCCACTGATGGCATCGAAACCACAAACACCCGCCAGATCCGGATTGGCTGCGATAAGATCTGCAGTAATTTTTGCCGCATTTTCAGTACTCCCCTTGCTGTCATATTTTCCCAGAACTTCAATTCCCGGATATTTTTTTACTACATCCAATAGCCCGCGAAATCCGTTTTCCATATTCGTTTGTCCCACCAAACCCATATACGCTATTTTACCCTTCCCATGAATTAACTCAACCAATGCTTCACCCTGTAGCTGACCGATCTCATACCAGTCTGTACCCAGAAATGCGTGCCTTTTACTATTGGGAATTTCGGAATCATAAACGACCGTAGGTATCCCGGCATCGACTGCCTTGTCAATCGCTGATGCAATGGCGGGGTCGGTACCATTAATCAATAATCCAGCCGGTTTGGACGGTATGACTTGTTCGATTACTCCAATTTGAGCTACCACATCCCATTCGGTAGGTCCCAAAACCGTGGTCTTGACCCCCATTTTCTTTCCCCATCGTAAAAATGCAGCCTGGTCATGATTTACGTACATGGGAAAATTTACAAATGTAGTCACCATTACATATTCTTCATTTTCGTCTACCGGCTTTGCCACTTCAACTTCGCTGCTCTGTTCTCTTGTGTATGCACCCTTACTAGGGTCACAGCCCTGAGCGACAAAAAATATCGATGCCAGAAAAAGTAAGACGATTTTGATCTGATGTTTTGGTCCCATAATTAATTTATTATCTAGTGATACAACGGACAGAACAAAGGTTCTAATCACGTGTCGAATTTTTCGAATTGTTTCATCTTGACTAAGGCGGTCGCCATCCGATCTGCCCTTTTCTGCAGCAATAAATCAATTGCCACCGCTGCGATTAAAATAATACCAAATATAATCTGCTGCCAATATCCAGATACCCGAGCAAGGATCATAATATTGGCTATAATACCCATAAAAAGAGTACCAAGCAAAGCACCCACTATTTTTCCCTGACCCCCCAATAAACTAGCTCCTCCCAAGATGACAGCAGTGATTACTTTAAGTTCCAAACCCTGACCCGTTGTAGGCATTGCCGCACCGAGCCGGGAAGCCAAAATGATACCTGCCAGTCCGGCGAGAAATGACATAAGAATGAAGCTGTAGATTTTCATCTTACCCACCTGAATTCCGGACAATAAGGCCGCTTTCTCATTTCCTCCAATGTAATAGTACCTTCTAAAGAAAATGGTGCGAGCCACCAGAAATGAAAAAATAATAACAATGGCGATCATATACCAGACCGGTAATTGAAATCCCAGGAATTGTGCTTGTCCCAAGCGATTAAAACTATCAGGTAAGTTTTGGATGCCAGAGCCACTGACCATCAGTGCCAGCCCACGAACTATCCCCATCATCGCCAGTGTCTGTATCAAGGGATTAATTCCCACTTTGGCTACCAACCATCCATTTACAAAACCAATTACCACTGAAACTGCTAATGCTGCAAGAATAGCGACAGGTACATACACCCCCCAATAATACATCAAATAACCGGCAAAACCTCCGGCAAAAGCCACCACTGAACCCACCGACAAATCAAAGGCACCGGAAATGAGTAAGATCATCATACCCACAGCAACTATGGCATCGATCGACAAATTCAACAAAACCAGAGATAGATTCTCCAAAGAAAAAAATTGCTGCGGCCAGATTATACTACTTACGACAATCAGGACCACAATCGTCAAGGCTAATGTTACGACCCGATCTTGAAAAATGTTTGAATTAAATGACATCGTGTGTTCTTATTAAATTTTTTCCCTGTACATATCTTTTGTCCCTGAAGAATAATGCATTATTTCTTCTTCAGAAAACTTTTCTCTACTTAAATCAGCCGTAATTCTTCCATGGCGAAAAACCAAAATACGGTCACATATCCCCAAGAGTTCCGGCAGGTCTGAGGAGATCATAATAATTGAAGTTCCGGCCATGGTCAGTTGATTTAAAAGCTGATAGATCTCTGATTTGGCACCCACATCAATCCCGGCAGTGGGCTCATCAACGATCAGTATATCCGGGTTTACCGCCAACCATTTTGCTAAAACAATTTTTTGTTGATTTCCTCCGCTTAAGCTCACAACTTTGGTCTTACCAGAAGGAGTCTTGATATTCAATTGCCGGACAAATTCTTCCGTCAGTGCAGCGTTACCTTTTCTTTCGATGAAGATCCCTCTGGTTTGGGTATTCGATTTTACACTGGAGATATTATCCTCAACCGACATCTCCAAAAAAAGCCCCTGCTCCTTCCTGTTTTCGGGAAGATATCCCAGCCCGTTTTCGATGGCATTTGCTACTTCATTACTTTTTACTTTTTTTCCCCTGATCAATACCTGACCTCCAGTATCTGGTGTCACTCCAAAAATAGACTGTGCTATTTCACTTCGTCCGGCTCCTACTAATCCGGCAAAACCCAATATCTCAGACCGGTGTAACTGAAAAGAAATGTTCTTAAACCGATCTCCCTCCAATTCCGAAACGGATAGAACTACCTCAGATGTTGATAAATTTTGATAATCAAATTCTTTAATATCTCTGCCCACCATTAAGCGAATAATCTCATTTACATTGGTATCTTTCGTACCTAAAGTATTCTGGTATTTCCCGTCTTTGAGTACGGTCACCCGATCTGAGACTTCGAATATTTCGGACATCCGGTGAGAAATATAGATGACCGATTTTCCCTGACTTACCATCAAGCGGACTATTTTAAAAAGCACTTTTGTGTCCTGTTCCGAAATAGCAGCTGTAGGTTCATCCAAAATTAATATCTGAGGGTCACGGGAGAGTGCCTTAGCAATTTCCACCATTTGTTGCTTACCAGGAGATAATTTATCGACCCTACCATGAGCATCAATATCATGCATGCCCAATTTTCTGAGGAGTTGTTGGGTTTGATTAATTAACTTGCGTCGGTCGATCAAATGCCATTTGGATACTGGCTGATTTCCGGCAAAAATATTATCAGCCACCGATAAATTACCGACCAGGCTTTTTTCCTGGTAGACAATTCCGATGCCCTGGCGCTGTGCCTCCTGTGGGTCCGTAATCTTCACTTCATCACCATGCAGAAAAATGCTTCCTTCATCAGGCTGTAAATTACCTGATAAAATATTCATGAGCGTCGTTTTACCTGCACCATTTTCTCCACAGATGGCATGCACCTCTCCTACTTTCAAATCGAAGTTTACCTGGTCTAGTGCCAGTACTCCGGGAAAACGCTTGGAGATATTTTTCAGGCGTAATCTGATCCGGTCCTTTTCATCGGGATCAATTAAATAACTCAAGGAAGGCAATGGCATGCTTAGATAAAGTTAGTTTAGGTAACGGACCAGAAAGTGGATCACATTCTTTCAATTTTTCCGTTAAAAATTCAGGATTAAAAAAAGAATCTTTCAGGTTATTTTCATCCAATTGAAGGAAACGAAACTTCGTTGCAGGATAAGATAATTCACATGTGGTAACAATATCCAGATGATTGGCTATCAATATAATAATTCCTTCTTCTTGCTTAAATCCCATAGCCTCGACATCTAGTGCTTTACTGGAGGAAAACGGTATCCAATCGCCCTTTCTGTATTTCAGGAAACATTGCAGTATGTGAAAAACCGGAAATAACATGTTTTTTTGGGCCGGAAATAATGGATTGCTCGGCAGCTCACTCCCCTGCATAATCCCCCTCCAACCAACGGCTTCAAAATAAGTAACGAGATCTGCACCTGCTTCTGCTAAATGCATAAGGCTGGATAACGTCCATCCTGCCGCAAAAAGACTATTCTGCCGAAGGTCCACATCTTCCGGTAATGTCTCTTTCGAAGGCTCAGCCACAGCGGTGGCATTGGGATTAAACCTGGGCTTTAGGGTAATGGGCGAGACGTGAATCCGCATGTCCGGAAAATATATTCGGGCACTCTCCACTGAATACATCTGAGCATGTGCATTCTCAATCATCGAGGCGTTATCAAAAGCGTGAACTTGTGGATTTACTGAATAGCTAATAAAGTCCAGCTCTCTCGTTTGTACCCTTTCGCGATTTAATTCCGTAAAATAAGCCGGGGTACCAGCCCCCAATTTAATATTAATGCGAATATCCCTTAATATAGGCACCACCTTATCCAATAATTCCGAAGGAGAACATTTTTCATCTTCCTTTAAAATCAAAATCTGCACGGCTCTATCTGCGGGAATCATCGTGATGAATTTTGTAATCAGCGAGATCTCATTGCGATAATCCGTAGAAAAAAACAACCATAACTCTAGTCCCGATGCAAGCGAAAGAGACGTCTCAATTTGTTCAGCAAGTTTGTCTTGCCAGCCGGATTCACTTAGATGAACTTCCATCCGGAGATGATCTGGAGCCATGTCGATCATAAGCTTTTTCTCTTCCCCCGAAAACTGATGGGTATCTGGATAACTAAATCCAATGCGAGGTTTTACTGGCAATGGATTCTGAGCGATTAATTGACAGATGCCGGCATCCGGGTCCAGATTTGTTTCATCCACCAAATCGAAGGTTAGGCGGACCTCCTGATGCACTTGCTCATTTTTCTTCAATAGGGCAGGAAAGGGAATATTTAGCGGTGTGCAATATGTTTTATAAGAATCATCTGTCCAGTTTCGCTGATCTTCCGTTTCAAATGTATCTCCAGCAAAATCTAACCGGGCTTGACCCAGGTTCCCCAGCGGCCACTGCATTGCTTTGATATTAAAGAAAGGTTGATGAGGGCTGATGTATTTTGGAAAAGTACCTTCTGTTTCGCTACCATCAGGATGAATGATCACACAGGCACCACCAGCATTTTCTTTGATTGTATGGAGGATACAAAATCCGGCCCGGTTTTTCAGCACGTCCAGAGATGAGGCACCATCAATCGTAAAAATTATTTCATTGTCCTCCCTTCCTACTATCGAGACATCCCATTCAAATGGGAATTTTGGATTTTGCGAAATCCAACGATACGAAATGGAAAAACCACTGGCCCATGTGTTAATCTTTTCATCAATAATATATCCCGGCATGGTATCCCAATTATGATCTCTCAGTGCAAAATAAATCAGACGTAACACTTCCACCGTCCCCACCTTAATATAGCGGAGAAAACCCCGATCATACGTAAGATGAACTTTACCAGCTCTTAATTGCATATAATTTAAATCCGTTTAAAATTGATGTAAAAGATGGCTCTTAATTATTATTTCTTTTTTTCCAAACTCAATATATAATCCTCATCTGAAGGCGGTAAAAGTGACTGAGTATCGACAGTAGTTTCCCCACCTTTAATAATCTTATTATTTACCGGATCAAACCAGGAAATCTGATACCTAAATCGTTGAGGGTTCCGAATTTTGACCGCTTGTGCCACGGGGCTATAGGCTAAAATAGTTTCCAATTGATCATCTGCCA
>JAGQWV010000250.1 GCA_020437045.1 Saprospiraceae bacterium
TGAATAAATCGGAGACTACCATTGATAGGGCTTTTTCGAGTCATACTCAACCTAACTATACCTAGTTTTTAATAATCTTGGATTCAATAGTACGGTTACCGTCCTTTATTTTGGCAATGTAGACATCTGGGGTAAGACCTGACAAACTGAGGGTAGCTTTCTTGGATCCATTGCTCACTTTTATTTCCTTGAGCAGGTTGCCACTTTTGTCATACAGGGATAGTTTCTCCATGCCAAATTTGATCTTTTCCTTCTTAATCTTTCCTTCCCCGTCTGGAACATCGATTTCTATTTCATCTTCCAGTACTTCTACAAAGAGATCTCCATTAGTAGGATTAGGATAGAAGGAGTAATAGCCACCAATATGCACAAAATAGCAAGATGTACTAAGGGTACCGCAGGTTGAATTGGTAGTGGTAATATTAAAGGAAATATCCCCACCGGTAGACAGGGTCAAGGATAGGTTTTTACCAGAATTGTATGTAGACCATGATCCGGAACCACCGGTTTTTGTCCAGGTGAACGAAGTAGCACCTGGAGCTTGAATGGCCGCGGAAACTGATGTTCCATCCACAAAATTGCCTCCACCGTAGAATGGATAAGTGGAGCCACCGGAAGTAACGGTTCCGGTGATATCAGGATTTACAGTGAAAGTATAGGTACCTGATTTTGAGCCATGTTTTCCATATGTCATGGTGTAGGTAATTGTTGCTGTACCTGAGGCTCCTGGTTTGGGCGTCAAGACAGCTACATTTCCGCAACCTGAAGCCACAGTAACCGCACTTGTAGGAGATACTGACCACGATGCTGTAGTTCCAAATTCATGATTTGTCATCACATATGAACTGACAGAAGTCAGGCAACTGGGACCAGAAATAGTTGGAGTTTTTTTCACCGGAGTACTAGTTACAATTCGATAGTTACCGGAAGAAGACATTAGGTTTGCATGCATACGATGTAATTGACATTGGGTAATAGCATTTTTATCAGCATTGTAATCCATTATATTATTAGATACTTCTCCAGGAGTATCGCAATTAAGAGCGCTCGGCCCACAAGGGCAGGCACTAGTACAAGGCATACCAATATTCCAGCAATTACAATTAGTTGGAGTATCATCGCAACCGTCACTACCAGACCATGTGTGGTCGAGCCCTAAATTATGACATACTTCATGGCGAATGAGTGCCGCCAAGTTATACGGCTCATTAGGATGCCGATAAGGAGCTCCCTGGCACACGTTATAACTCTTGTAGCCTTGACCAAAGGCAATACCATCTCCTTCAGAAGATTCACCTGGTAGAAAAACATGGATGGAATTATACTTATAATTGACAAGGGAACTATTTTCTACATAAGTAGTGTATTCGCTGCTCCATGAATCTTGATTTGTTTTAGCCCAGGCTACAGAATTCTTGTGAAACAGAACTTGCACAATATCCATCTTTATTTTGGAGTCTGTATAATTAGGAGAAGGAGAAGCAATTCTCATGGGTTTTAGATTTTGCATGCCACCGTAGCCAAGGTGGATTTCAACATCATTCTCTAACCAAGATTTGTCATTTATAGTTAGATTTCCGTTTCCATTGTTATCTTGAAAAACATGAAGTGTGAGTCTAATTGTTTTCGTTGCTGTATTGGATTGGGTTAATGCTGAGTAGATATTCCAATTTGAACACGATTGTGAAAAATTGGTAGTAATAAGAACCATTAAGCAGATGATGGTTAGGATGAATTTGAACATGATTAAGATATTTTTAGGTGGAAATAATTAATTTTGACTTTAATGGTGAGTAATAATTAAAGGAACCGAAGTAGAAGCACCATCAGCTTGAACAAAGTAATATCCGGACGGTAAGGCCTCGATAAACAATTGACTAGTTGAATTACCATTGATATTTGCAGAGAGATGTTTTTTCCCAAAGAGGTCAATGATGTGTATTTTTTTTAAGTTTGTAAAGGAAGGATCAATAGAAATATTAACCATAGAATTTGCTGGATTGGGATAGAGGCCGACAGGTACGTAATTAGTTTCATTGAAAGATAGAACACAGCCGTCTGAAGTAGCATTTTGGACCTCAAAATCTTCATAGCAACTAGCCACAAAAGGAAAGCCAAAGATATCTTCATCTTGATTGTTGAACGGAAATGGATAAAATTCTTTACCAAATCTTTCAGTAACCCAACCAGTAAAACGGTAAAAACTTGGATCGGTGTCATACTCTCTTATATGATAAGCCCTTAATTGGTGATTATCGATATTAACGGTATCCACTGCATCAATGTATATTTGAAATGGCACAATGAGCGTGCTATGAAGTCGATCTCTTGTATGAATGACCATGGTCGAACCAGGAGTCAAATTAAAATCATATAATAAATAAAAACTATCTTCCAAAAAATGATATACTTGACTTCCTTGCGTATAAATAATCTCTTCTCTTAGCACTGCTGTATTCCATAGTGTCAAGCCCTGCTCGTTACAAGGCATGTCTGGAGACCAGAAACTCTTGCATGTCCAAAATTTTTCAAGAACACGTGCATTATGACCAAGGATAAAAGTATCACGTGTTGCAGTCATGTGATCACTATTATAGGCAGCGCTCCAAATGGCTCCAATCGGAGCAAAAATGGTGGTGTCTACTTCTTGTGATATTAGAGAAGGCATATAGAAGAGGCCAAAGGAAAGTAGTAAATATGATTTTTTACTAGGAAGTAAAAATTGATTAGACTGGGAAAGGAAGAAATCTAAGTTGATGATCATATGGCCGAGGAATAATGATCATCAAGCTATCCCAATATTTTTGAAAAGTCAATAGACGCTACTTATTTTAACATAATTATTTCAGAACAAAAATATACCCAGGAGTGTATTACAGTCAAATGGTGCTAATAATTGCTGAGTCTCGTCTTGAGCCTTTTGATTGGAGGTCCATTGCAAACCGATAGACGATATATTGGAAGATAGACATCATCACCTATAGATCTGTACCCGATGAAACATTTTACACCGCATTGGACACAGGTTTGTCAATTACAATGATGGGATACTCGCCAATAGTTCCCATAAATTCCGGATACCTTTCCTCAAGACTTTTGAAGAAATTCAATATTCTTTTGCCCATGAAGGCTTCATGGATATAAAGTCTAAGGAAATAGCTATTTAAGGATCTCCACGTATAAATTTTAAGATGTTCGGAAAAATAAAAATTCTTAAAAAACTTCCTTCCATGAGAATAGAAGTACAACCTAGGTTTACTGTCAATTAATTTAACAAAAAGTTTTCCTAGAAAATGTCTGATGATCCTATAAAGCTGGACGGGGAATAGAGTAGCATCCATTAGGATGGAATGGTAGAAAAAACTGTAGACTATTGCTGTTGTACCTCCCGGTTTTGTGATTCTATATAATTCCTCAATGGCTCTTTTTTGCTGCTTTCTGGGAATATGATATATAACATGTTGCGATATGACGGCATCACAAATATTATCAATAATAGGAGTGTTTAGTATGTCACAGCAGATGAATAATCCTGGGCCAGTAAGGTTTCTTTGAGCCTGTTGCAATGCTGAGAAAGAAATATCACAACAGATACGGCAAGTATATCCCTTTGACAAGTCCAAATATTGTTGGAGGCCAATTGGTCCAGAGCCCGCATCTAGTAAGTATTGGCCTTTGTCTGGTAAATACTGTCTGGCTCTGGAAAGAGAGGATTCAATATAATCTTTAGATACTTGACGATAGTCTAGCCACTTGGAGGAATCAGCATAGATAGAATGATCATTATATGAAATGTATCCAATATTATTGTAGTAGTCAAATACCCGTCTTTTATCGAATGTGTCTTTAAAAAGCGAATGATCGGAATTATATTGTGGAATGCCATAGTAAGGATGCAGAAGAATGATTTGATCTACAATAGGATAAAACCAAGATCTTGATTCATTGATAAATCCGGCTGATACTCCGAAAGCACGGAAGAAGGGAAGATCCCATTCCCCCAGATATGAATTAACTTCTATCTGGTCAGAAATGTAATGGAGGGATTCTTCGGAGTTGGGACATTTTAAAATTTCAGTGAATTCTACCATAAACATGATCTAAGCCTGTATATGAAAAAAGAGTGTGGTCCAAGATAACAAAGAGTGAACCAAAAAAGGAAGGGAGATTATCGATCGGGAGAAAAACCGATAGTTGATGACCAGCTTGAAGCATTCAGTTGTACATCGGGTAGCATAACAGTGTTTCTTTAGCCGCCAGACACAAACACACCGGTGTGCTATTACTGTTAGGTTGGCCTATAAGACAAGTTTTGGAGCTGAATCAAAATCATCAAAAATATGTTTGCACCAATTTACGATCAGAAACAAGATCCTCATAGTTACCTTAAAACGGTGCTGGAGAATAGTCCTCCAGTGGAAGAACTGGTAAAGTCTGATGAGTTCAAAGAATCTTTGAGGAGGCATTCAAGGAAAAAATTAAACATGGATAAGATTGCCACAGGTTTGGAATCTATTGGGCGAGTGGAACAGCCCAGTATAGAAATTTTCAATCCTGATACCGAAGCCATTATACTTAGGACATTGAGACCTGTTTATAAAATAAAAGATGATACATATTCAATTCCTGAGTCGAGTATATGGAGACGTCTGGATAGTAACAGTCAAATAAGAGCTAATATCGAGAACGCAATCCCATCTATCGGACGGATTGAATTACCTACAGATCCACGAATACTATATGTCGGTACTGCTTTTTTGGTGTCGCAAGATTTGATTATGACCAATAGACATGTGGCAGAGTACTTCTGTAGTGGTCTGGGAGTAGATGGATTGAGATTTAAAAAAGGACAACAGGCTGGTATAGATTTTAAAGAAGAATTTGAATCACCTCCAGAAGCGCAAGTATTTTATGATATTGTTGATGTGGTGATGATACATCCGTTTTGGGACTTAGCAATATTAAGAGTGAAAGTCCCGGAAAAACGTTTAAACCCTCTGGTACTATCTACAGAAGTAAGAGAAAGCAACTTCAAAAAGGAAGTGGTGGTTATTGGATATCCGGCATTTGATCAGCGGAACAACAGAGCCGAACAAGACCGAATTTTCGAATCCGTTTATGATATTAAAAGATTACAACCTGGTGTCATCACAGGGATGAGCAAGGTCAGTAGTTATGCCTATACCGTAGAGGCTCTTTCACATGATTCTTCAACTTTGGGTGGAAACAGTGGATCTGCTATTATTGATGTGAATACCGGTCAGGTGCTTGGACTGCATTTTGCGGGGATCTATCAGCGATCCAATTTTGCAATATCCATGTATGACCTCGCAAAAGACGATTATATCAAAAAATTGAACCTTAATTACCAAGGATCTCTCCCGAAGGATGACTACACATGGAGAAATGTATGGACATTATATGATAGACAATTGGAAGAAGTGGATTCTGTAGCTCCAATAACAACTGCAGGTAAACCTAGGAAGCGAGGAACAGAAAACGAGGGGGTGCTCAAGTGTCCGGTGGAAATCACGGATAGAGGCACGCTTTCTATAACTATTCCGATAGAGATTAAACAAGACTTTGGTGATCAGAAAGAATTTTGGGGGAAAAGATCAGAAGAAAAGGGAGACAACTTTTTTGAAGGATTTATTGGCACATATGAGGAAAGGCTTGGTTATGACCAGGGTTTTCTAGGGGTACCGGTGCCTATTCCATGGCTGTCTGATGAACAATATGAAAAAGTGGCCCGAAATAAGATGGCATCTTCGCAAAGGCACATACTTACATATATGCATTTTAGTATTGTGATGAATAAGGAACGGCGATTGCCTTTCTTTACAGCCGTGAATATTGATGGTGCAAACAAAGGAGATATTCCTGAAGACCAAGGAGCATCCACATCGTGGTACTACGATGATCGTATCGATCGAGATGCGCAGATGGACAATAGGTATTATAGAGATTCGAATGGCCAAACTAATCCTTTAGATAGGGGACATCTGGTGAGAAGAATAGAACCAACCTGGAGTGAAACCAACTCTTCAGTCACGGTTGTAAAAGCACATAATGATACTTTTCATTGGACTAACTGCAGTCCTCAACATTCTAATTTTAATAAGCAGACCTTCCTATGGGCAACGATTGAAAACTTCCTCCTTTATAGGGCCCAGGCCGAAGGAGAAAAGATTTCTGTTTTTTCTGGGCCGATCTTTAAAGAAAACGATCCTCTATATATGGCCCCCGCCGGAGTACAGCTGCATGTACCGGTAGAATTCTGGAAGATTGTCTGTTATTTAAAGGACGGATCTCTAAGGGTACGTGGATTTCTTTTGAGCCAGAAAAAACAGATAAATAGTATGTTGGAGACATTGAATTATGATGACTACAATACTTACCAAGTTACACTTGCGGCTTTGGAAGAAGAAACAGGATTGTCATTTAGAAATTCGAATGAAAACATTGACCTAAAGGATTTTGATGCAAATGTCATTGCGGAAGCCATTGACCAAGATAAGCCTCTATCAGAAAGCGATTTGTATAACGTGTTTTAAGCGTCTATGCGATCATGTTGAATCCATACTATTGTGTAGGTGATGATATCAGATTTCAAAGGTAATTATAGCGGTTTGCTAGGCAATATTACTGACTTTCTAGCGAAAGTATAAATTCTACTTAACATAATGTTATTGCTAATCACCTGTAAATCTGTGAATTATGCTTTTCCCATAACTAACCTTATGTTAAGTAGAGGGTTTTTCTTTAGGTTGTTAAATGTTAAAATACAAAGATTTAACAATCACCTACTTGACTATGTAAATTGTCTATTATAATTTGCATTCAATGAATTCATCCTCACGCGTGAGCAGGTACCTACACCTTACGGGCAACAAATCTACTTTTCGTGGAATCGGGTAATTGTATGCTTTTGACTTTCTCAGGCATTCAACTTATATGACTACCCCTATTTATTAATTTAAAAATCATCTTAATTATGACTTATTTAAAAAATTGGAGCGCACTAATCGTTGTGCTCATACTGGGGATGTTTATGGCATCCTGTGATAAAGAATCCACCGCCGTACATAAGGATGACATTGCCAAAGCTAGCTATGAAAATACCGTCTTCCGCAGCGACTACAGCAGCATGGAAGAATACCTGGAACATCGAAATGCCGAGATCGAGAAATCCGGGATCGATTTTCGGGTAGAACCCACTACGGTAGAAGAGCTGAACGCGATTATGATTGAAAATGGTCTGGAACCTTTTACCGAAGAGGAAGTGACGCGAGCTCACAAACGCGGTGGAGGTTGTGGTCCATATCCATGTTCTACCTGGGTCAATCATGGCGATTGGGCTACTCAGGATGGTGTGTTAAGTACCTATGACCTGGTGAAGGCTAATAAATATGTTTGCGATTATTATCCTTACACATGTCCAGCAGATGGAGGGTACATCGATAATATCGTTTACAAATATATTAATGGCCAGGTCAGCGGCGATGCCCTGGATTTTGCCCAGTTATCCTATTTTTGGTGCGAGGGTGGTGACGACGTTCTGGACAATGATGATATGTTAGCCGCCAGAGCTTATATCCTGGGGCAGGTTATTTGTAACTAAATTCTTATTTGGTCCCATATTAAGGGAAGGGACTGTCCCTTCCCTTTTTAAAAAATGTTAATGAAGTCATGACTGATCTTGTCAAATTGGTTTTTTTCTTCCTTTTCTTTTTTGAAATAAATCAAATTGGCTTTAGTCAAAGTAATCAAACATGGCTACTGGCGGATGACATCCAAATCAGCTTTAAAAATGGGTCTCCGGAGGTTTCAAAAGTAAATAATAACATTCCCATAAGGGCAGAGAACTCTAGCATTTTATGTGACGAAAACGGATCAGTACAATTCTATACGGTTGGTGAAGCCATCTGGGATGGAAATCATAAGGTGATTCAAAATGGGGATGATCTGGGTGGAAACAAAAGCACTACCCAGGGAACAGTAGTGATTCAGTCCGAAACAAATCCCTCCCTCCTTCATTTTTTTACTTTGGAGAATGCAGGAACTGACGATGGCAGTTATCTCTTTCATTCCATATTGGATATTAGTCAAAATGGTGGTCAGGGTGAGATGATTCAGGTAAGAAAACCCCTGTGGGAAAATTTAACCGAAAAAATGATTAGTATGCCAGACCCCTGTGGGGGCGCCTGGATTGTGGTCCATGAGCGTGACAACAACCGCTTTTTATCTTTTCACTTGCAAGATGATAAAATGGACGTCAATCCTATCATTTCTGAGATAGGATCAGCTCATAACTTAGAGAATATCTATTCCTGGTCTGGTCAGATGGTAGCCGATCCGGCATCCAATATTTTAGCCGTGTTGAATTTGGACGGTTTATTTGAATTTGTGTCCTTTAATCATGTCTCTGGTCGATTAACTTATTTATGTACCATTGATGATGGCCAAGTAGGTCTAAGTTCCTTCTACAGCGGTGCCTTCTCACCCGATGGTCAGTTCTTTTACCAATCCGAATTTGGATATAATCCAAATATTGAAAGAAATACCACGATCGTCACTCAATATGCTGTTTCAAAAATGGATCGGGACTCCATATTGGCATCAAAAGTAGTCGTCGGTTATCTTGATAATACCACGCAACCACCCACATTTAAATTAGGTCCTGATGAAAAAATATACCTCGTAGCCAGGCCATACTCGTCCTTACATCGCATTGAATTTCCCAATCGCAAGGGTATGGATTGTCATTTTCAGCACGAATATCTAGATGTAGGTAGCGAATTTAAATCTATAAATCTACCTCAGGACCTGGTGCTATCTGTCCATAGGAATTGGTTCTCATTGCCCTCAGATACACTGCTCTGCTCTTTTGACACATTAAATCTAAATTTTAGCGACATAGATGCGTCCTTTGTTTGGAGTGACGGATACACCGGTGCACAACGGACTATTTCTGCACCTGGTCAATATATAGTAGCCGCCGAGGACTCTCTGGGATGCACCCATTCAGACACCTTTAATCTGGAAATTTACGACACCAATCTCAGCCAGGTAGATACGATGATATGTCCTGGTGATTTCCTCATCATAAATGGTGATATCATCAGTGAGGCAGGGAGTTATCATAGTCAAGGTGCCATCAATGACGATTGTTCGGAGGATAGAACAATTAATGTTGCTTTTTTTCCGCAGGAGTCGGATACCATTTTTGCAACGATCCAGGAGGGCCATCCTTTCTATTGGGGTGATTCGATCTTAACCGCACCAGGAATTTATGATCGGACCGAAGTTGACCAAAACGGATGCTTATCGCTGCAATATCTTGCACTAAGTGCCGAAAATGATGAAAAAGACTTAGATTTCCCGTTCATCCCCAATGCTTTCACACCTAATGGAGACAACATCAATGATATATTTGCTATCCAGGCCCCCGATTACGAGACAATCCATCTAAACATTTTTGACCGTTGGGGAAACCAGGTTTATGCAGCCTCCGGGCCAAATTGCCAATGGAATGGTCTGGTCGATTCGAATCGTGCCGAATCTGGTGTCTATCTGTATCAATTTATTTTAAAGGGGCCACAAGGAAAGACCAAGCAAAGGACCGGAACGGTGAATTTAATTCAGTAAGACAGAATTTACGATATAGCACGCACTAGGGATTTTATGAAAGAAGGTAGAAATTGAGGCAAGGAATATCAACTTAAGCAGCTGTGCTTACATAAAACAAACTCAATTGCACCGGAATCGAAGTCTGTTCAAGTGCCAGAGGTATGGTGACCATTGGAAAGCTTTCGGTACACGTCGAGGTAGTGTAGCCATGCTTTGATCTTAGAACCAAAAGTGATGTACTCGTTGACCTGATCCGGATCCTCAATGTAGGTGATCTTGAAATTTTTGAAATGGTCTCATAACTTAAAAATGCTACAGTATTATTTCAACTAAACCTAATCAATTAAAATGGAGCGTAGATCAAGATAAGTACCGGATATGACTTTTATCATCGGGTGCTTGAAAAATTACCAATAGTTTCGGCAAAGGTCACCATGGTGAGAAAAGGAAATAGTATGAAAAATATCATCCTTTATACGCTGACACTATTATTTACCTCCATCTCTCTTAGCTCTTGTGTATCCATGCAATCACCAAAGCAAAATATTAAGTTTCCCATCAGCGATCCCTGGAAATTTCGAAGGGCAGACACAGAAGAGTGGCTACCCGCTACGGTACCGGGTACGGTCCATACCGATCTTCTTGCCCTGGATTCGATTGATGATCCATATTACCGGCTCAATGAAAAAAAACAACAATGGATCGACAAGCAAGACTGGGAATACCAGTGCGAATTTTCAATTACGGATGAGCTTCTCGATAAACGGGAGATATTTCTAAAATTTTACGGGTTAGACACCTATGCCCAGGTAAAATTAAATGGCCAGGATATCCTAAGCGCTGACAATATGTTCCGAACCTGGGTAATACCGGTAAAATCTCATCTGCGACCAGGTGTGAATATTTTAAATATTCGATTTGCATCTCCTACACGTGTGGGATTGGAAGCCCTGGCAAAACATGGATATGGACTTCCCGCCTCCAACGATCAATCGGAAAATGGAGAACTGGGTGATCAAAAAGTTAGTGTTTTTACGCGCAAAGCCGGTTATCACTATGGTTGG